>CAIRND010000380.1 GCA_903879825.1 uncultured Geobacteraceae bacterium | reverse complement strand
CCGCAATCACGCGCTACCGGCGTACGACCACGGGCGGTCAATCGGCCGAACAGCTCGTTCTCCAACTGTTCAGCCGAACGACTCCGGCAGTTGATGCTCAAGAGCTGCTTTTTTTTACGCCAGCTCATTTTGTGTATCCATTCGGCTACAGCACTTTTACCCGTTCCCGCTTCACCAGTGAGAACTACGGAGTAATCGCTGTCGGCAACCTGGGAAATCTGTTCGCAAAGCGTCGTAATGGTATAGCCGGAGCCGGCCAGGACGCCGCAGCTCTTGATCGACTCGGATTTAAGGCGTGCTATCTCCCGCTGCTGAAGAACGGGGAGAGCCGCCTGCCGTACCGCTGCCAGTAGGCGCTCCGTGTCAATCGGCTTTGGAATATAGGCCGCCACCCCCAGTTCAATGGCTTTAAGCAGATAGTCGGTATCAGTAAAAGCGGTGCAAAACAGGAGCGGCAGGTCAGGCAGCTCTTTGCGCAGTAAAGCGGCAAGTTCAAGGCCATCCATGACCGGCATGCGAATGTCACTTATAACAACGTCGGGGCGGTTAGACCGAATGATCGCCAGTGCTTCCTTACCGTTTGCGGCGGTCGAAACCTTCTCGATATGAAGACGAAGTGCGTAGGCAACATGCTCGCGAAGTTCCGGTTCGTCTTCCACATAAAGAACTGATAGTCCCGATATATCAAACATGCGGCAACTCCATACGGAAGATTGTTTCTCCCGGTTTGCTGGTAAAAGTCATTTTTCCCCCCATGCTTTCTTCGATAATCAGGCGGGACATATACAGTCCGATGCCGGTACCATGACCCTCTTCTTTCGTGGTAAAGTAGGGATCGAAGATTCGTGTTACGGCGTCCGGCGGTATACCGCATCCGCTGTCGCATACTTCAATGATAAGCAGGCTGTTTTCGGCTCGTACCGTTACTGTGATGTTGTTCGTGCCATCATGTGCCGTTTGACTTTTGTCAAGAATGGCGTCTTTGGCATTGGCAATAAGGTTGAGGATTACCTGGGTGAATTCGTTGGGAAATCCGGTGATGTTGAAATGGGGATCGTTGTTATCAGGTAGAGTGACAGTAATGCCATAAGCGTGAAGCTGGGCACGTATAAAATCAATGGCCTCTTCTATTTTCTCAATAACATTGAAGAGCTCTTTCGTTTTTTCAGGTTTGAAATAGTTCCGGAATGAATCAATTGTTTCCGACATGTGCCTGATTAATGCTGTGGCATCAGTTGACGCCTTCTCCAGATACCCCTCATCCAGTTTATTCATCTTGCGTGCCGACAACAGGTTCTGAAAAATAACTCCAACTGTGGCCAGTGGCTGACGCCACTGATGAGCGATAGCTCCGATCATCTCTCCCATGTCGGCCTGCTTTGAACGCTGGATTAAAAGACTCTCGTTGACAAGGCGGCGTTTTATTTCATCACGGACCTTCTGCGTCAGATTTTCGTTCAAGGACTGCAGCTCCCACTCCATCAGCTTATCCTTGGTTATCTCCTGAGTTGTTCCATATATTTTTATGACGTTACCCTGCTCGTCAGTTACTGTTTTACCGGTGCCGCGATGCCACACGTTTTGCCCGTCAGGGAGGATAACTCGCACATCATGTTGCCAGCCAGCGCCAGTCTCAAGAGCTACGCGAAAATAGCGTTCGACATCCGGCAGATCATCGGGATGAAACATGGCAACAGCTTCCGAGATATGAGGTGGGCCTGCCCCAGGGTCCCTTTTAGTCAATTCATACATCTGTTCAGAATAGCTGATCATGCCAGTCTTTGGGTCAAACTCCCAGTCACCGATTCTGGCAACGGCCTGCGCCTCCCGCAGCCTCTGTTCGCTTCGTTTCAGCAATTCTCCTGCATGCCTCAGATCATCGCGCCGCTTGGACTCAATCGTCAGAAGCAGCGCCAGCAGAAGGGTGAAGACGAGAAGACTGATGAGGGTGAGCACCAGCAAGCTCATTCGTTCCCGAACCGCATCCTTCAGGTCGTCATGAGAGAAGCCGGTTACTACAACCAGTGGCAATGCGCCCACCTTCTTGTACACAAAGAGGCGGCGGATATTGTCAAACTGGCTGGTGTTCTCGTAGCGGCCGGTGGGTGTTTTTTTCAATACATCCCAGAGGGGTGAAACTACCTGCTCAGACCAGCGTCCCGCAGCTGGATCCGGTACACGAGCTCTCAGTTTTCTATCCGAAATACCTATCAGTGAAGCAAAACCATCTGATCGTTGTCTCAGGTGACGGTAATAGCTGGCGAACGATTCGGGATTTACGGTGGCAAGAACGAGGCCGCCAAAGCTTCCGTCGGGGTTGTTAATGCGGCGTGTGATACGAAAGTGAGGTTTGCCGGTTATGCGCCCCGGTTCCACCTCAGAAATGAACATACGGTCAGCGGCGGTTGCAAGATGAAATTTAAAATATTCCCGATCGGCAGCGCTCCGGGGTAGGGATACAGTGTCATGCGTTATGAGAATCTTCCCGTCTGATCCAATCAGGTAGATGTTGTCAATGACCGACCGGTCAAAGCCGAGTGTGTTAATAAAGGATTCTGTCGCTTTAATCGATTGTGTGTGCAGGTAGTAACCGCGTACCGATCGAAGAATCGTATCGACCTGGCTGGAAAGTTGGAGCGTATGTTCCACCAGGGCATCGTTGACCAGTTCCACGTTGTGAATCAAGCGTGACTTCTCTACATCCCTGAGATTAACATAACCGATCCCCAGCATGCTGACGACAGTGACGATAAGTACGGTTACGGCGCTCCAGAGCAGGAGCAGCTTATTGCGGAAGTACTCGATGAAACCGGACAGCTTACCCGCCGCAGTATCAACCTTTACCTCGCTTTTATTGGGGCTGTTGACCTCCATCCACATCACGCTGACCGACATCATCGACATGATGACAATATACCCGAATACCGTTAGCCACTGGGTCGGATTGGCGCCACGCAGATCTGGCGGGGGTGGAGCGGCAAAGAGAAGAATCACAAATCGCGCCGCCATCCAGACGACCAGTACCGAAAAGAGGACCGTCATAGCCCAGACCGGCGTATTGCCGCCACGCTGTCGTGCGGTGCGTCCAAGCAGGAGGGGCGTGCGAATATTGATGACCACCATAGCCAGTGAGAACAGCATACTTCGGTATAGACCATTTGGCTCTATCAAACCCCAGTACCAGAAAGCCGGTATCGCCAGCACGACCACTGCCCACCCCCACGGATCCAAACGCCACCTGCGACCCCCGCAATAGGCGGAGAAACCGGAGTAGAGGATTGTTCCCGCCGAAAGCAGGAGGGTGTTGGCTACAATGACGGTTGGCCAGGTCGGCCGAGTGGGACTGATTCCTGAGATAGTGAAACCGATGGAAAGGACAAAGATGCTGAGGGCCCAGCTTCGGATAACCAGAGAGCCAGGCTGGAACCTGGCAAATATCAGAAGTATCAGGCAGAGACAGAGGCTCAGTCCGGCTGCAACGCTGTAAAATGTCAGGGTTACGGGAAGATCGAAAATGGCGGGCTCTCCTCAGAAAGCGGTGATAGTTTCTCTGCGGATGTTCGGTGCAGCACACTCGGATCAGCGACAAAACCGCTGCAGTATGGGGTCGCAAGCCGGAACTTTTGCTGCAACAGCCAAGATTCTTGCATAAGCATTACGGCATATGCAATACACCCCACCTACGAAAACAACTGTAACAACCAATCAATGTATTTTCAACCCGTAAAAAGCGGTTCAAATGCCGGTTTCAGATTGACAACTTTTATCCCATAAACAGTGCGCCGCCCGCACAAAGATTTCTACTAATCGGCTTAGACGACTATCGAGATTTACCGAGGATTCATTGAAAACAAAAAAACGCCGCAACATTTTGTCACTACGTTTTCGTTTTCATACTCGAAGAGGGGCTAACCAATAAGTTAGTCCCTCTTCATTTACAAAATATTCAGTGTAATTTATATATCTAGGTTGACGACGTTCAGCGCATTTTTCTCAATAAAATCACGACGCGGCTCAACTTGATCACCCATGAGGATAGTAAATATTTCATCTGACTCGACAACGTCTTCGATCTTGACCTGTAGCAGCACCCGGTTTTCAGGGTTCATGGTGGTTTCCCACAGCTGTTCCGGGTTCATCTCGCCCAGACCTTTATAGCGCTGGATAGTCAGACCTTTTTTAGCATTTTCAAGGAAAAAATTTAGCAGATCCTGGTGGTTGGTGGTTTCAAACAGAACCTTCCCCCCCTCCTGTTCGACGAAAGCACGACCATCAGCCATCGTTTCCACAATGCGGCGATGATTGTCTACCAGAAGCTCATATTCCCGAGTCGAAAGAACCGACAAGGTCTGTTGATCAATGATCGAGCGGATATTGCCAATCCTGAAAGCAATCCGGTGTTCCTCCACCTCATATTCTGAGCCTGCGGCCAGAGATTTCATCGCCTCCAGATACGGTACAACCTGAGACATCTCTTCAAATCCTGACGGTACGTTACTGCGGATTACAATAGAAAGCAGCTCAGGCGTAATGCCTTTCTTGACTACCTTGTTGAAGATGGCACGGTTTTCAATAAACTGCTTGATTACCGGGATAATCTGCTTGCCGTTGTAGGTACGGTCTCCCTTTTCCAGCCGAAGGGTCAGATCTTCAGAGCCTTCCTCCAACAGGAATTCCTGCATGGCATGTTCATCACGCAGATACTGCTCTTTTTTACCGCGTTTGACCTTGTAGAGCGGTGGCTGGGCGATATAGAGATGTCCCCGTTCAATCAGTTCACGCATGTTGCGGTAGAAGAACGTCAGCAGCAGCGTCAAAATGTGCTGTCCATCGACGTCGGCGTCAGTCATGACGATAATACGGTGGTAGCGCAACTTGGCTATATTGAAATCGTCTTTGCCGATGCCGGTACCAAGAGCGGTGATCAGGGTACGAATTTCCTGTGACGAGATCATCTTATCAAAGCGGGCTTTCTCGACGTTGAGGATTTTACCCTTGAGCGGCAGGATAGCCATATTTTTGCGGTCACGTCCCTGCTTTGCCGAACCACCGGCGGAATCACCTTCGACCAGATAAAGTTCGCACAGCGCCGGGTCCTTTTCCTGACAGTCAGCCAGTTTACCCGGAAGACCTCCCATATCCAGGGCACCTTTGCGGCGCGTCAGGTCGCGAGCCTTACGCGCAGCTTCACGAGCACGGGCAGCCTCTATCGACTTGTTGAGAATATCTTTTGCTATTTTCGGATTTTCTTCCAAAAACACCGCAAGCCGCTCATTAAGCAGTGATTCAACGTAGCCTTTTACCTCTGAGTTTCCAAGCTTGGTCTTGGTCTGTCCCTCAAACTGTGGCTGAGGAATTTTGACAGAAATGACGCAGGTCAGTCCCTCACGCAGGTCATCGCCTGATACAGTTACTTTTTCATTTTTAAGGAGGTTGTTGGCCGCCGCGTAGGCATTCATGGTGCGGGTCAGCGCCGCCTTGAAACCAGCGAGATGGGTGCCGCCCTCATGCGTGTTGATATTGTTGGCAAAAGCGAATATTTTTTCATCGTACGAGTCATTATATTGCATGGAAACTTCCATTTCCACGTCACCTTTTTCGCCCTTAAAGTACATCGGCTTGGGATTAATGACCGCTTTGTTGCGGTTAAGATACTCGACAAAAGAATTGATTCCACCTTCATAATGGAACTCATGCGATTTGCCATCGACCCGTTCGTCACTGATCTTGATCCGCACTCCGGCATTAAGAAAAGCCATTTCGCGCAGACGCTGAGAGAGGATATCAAAGGAGAATTCGGTCGTCTCAAAGATATCTTCATCCGGCATGAAGGTGATTTTTGTGCCACGTTTTTTTGTTTCGCCAACCTTTTCAAGAGGTGCCTGCGGATCGCCGCGACGATAGGATTGACGGAATATTTTGCCATCACGGCGAATTTCCAGTTCAAGCCATTTTGACAGGGCGTTGACAACTGAGACACCGACTCCGTGCAGACCACCAGAGACCTTATAGGAATCGTTATCAAACTTGCCACCGGCATGTAATACCGTCAAGACGACCTCTGCAGCAGATTTCCCCTCGTGCGGCATGATATCGGTAGGGATACCACGACCGTTATCCACAACTGTTATCGAACCATCGGTATTAATGGTTACAGAAACATCATTACAGTAACCGGCAAGGGCTTCATCAATGGAGTTATCGACTATTTCATAGACAAGGTGATGAAGGCCTGCGGCGGAAGTGGATCCGATATACATGGCAGGTCTCTTGCGGACCGCCGATAAACCTTCCAGAACTTTGATGTTTTCAGCGCCATATTCTTCTGAGCCGTGTGTTAAGTTTTCCTGTTCACTCATGCGATTAACTTCCTTCAAACGTCAGATTGCCGTCTTCTACATGAAAGACGGCGCAGTGTGGTGCGGCTGCCAACAGAGCGGGAGACCGCTCTGTTGTTGTGATAAAAACCTGAATTTCTTTCATTATTAAAAAGTCCATCAGGTTATTGTTTCTTTCGGCATCAAGCTCTGAACTCATGTCATCGAGCAGTACCAGTGGTGCTTCACCAAAAATTTCCTGCAAATTATCCATTTCGGCAATTTTGAGAGCAAGAACAAAGCTTTTTTGCTGCCCTTGCGATCCAAAAGCCTTTAACGGGCGATTTTCCAGTTCAAAGGCCAAATCATCACGATGCGGCCCGGCTGTTGTTGTTCCATAGCGTTCATCCGACCGCTGATGACGGTTAAATAGCTCCATTAATTCAGCGAAAATGTGCTCCCGTTCAGTAGATTGAACACCTTCAGGATGATAGCTCAATCGAGCCGTTTCGCGTCCACCCGCTATGGTATCGTAATATTTTTGCAGCTTACAATCGAGTATGGCAACAAATCTTAGACGCCTCTCAATTACCTCTGCACCGGTCTCTGCCAGTTTTTCAGTCCATACGTCAAGACCGGTTTTGTCAGAATTTTTCAGCAGGTGATTGCGCTGTTTAAGTATGCGTTGATATGAGTGCCAACAGTGTAAATACCCGATATCTCCCATATAAACCGCACGATCCAGATAGCGGCGCCTCGATTCCGGCCCCATTCTGACCATGCCAGTATCATCGGGCGAAAATACTACTGAATTCAATTTTCCATGCAGTTCAGAAGCCTTATAAACTGCTTTGTCATCTATTTCTACTTTGCGACCAGCAGCTTCAATGACTAATCGTAACTTATTTTCAATTCCACCTGATGTTACTTTACCGACAATCTGGGCTTGCCGTTCCCCGTGTCTGACTAGCTCGGATAATTTTGATGTCCTGAATGAGCGAGGACTGCCAAGCAAATATACCGCTTCGAGTAGATTTGTCTTACCTTGTCCATTGAGACCATAAAGAAGATTAAATCGATCACCCGGTTCAATACAGACAGACCGAATGTTTCTGAAATCGGCTACCACCACGGAGCACAGACGCATCAGCTGTTTTTAGAGCCTCATCGGCATAATGACCGCAAGAAATGTATCAGATTTTTCCGGTACAATTATCGATGGAGACAATTCATCTTTAAATTTCATTTCAACACTTTCGGTTTCAGCGACGGAAAGAACATCCAGAAGATAGCGGGCGTTGAATCTGACAGAAATAGGTTCACCGGTATATTCCACGTCTAACTCTTCCATAGCATCACCAAGCTCGGGATTACTGGAAGAAATTCTAATACCGCCTGAAGATATTTCCAGCATGATTCCCTTGAATTTTTCACTTGAAAGAATAGCCATACGTCGGACTGAATGACTGAAATTTTCTTTATTTACGGTGACTATCTGAGTGTTAGCTGTCGGTATGACACGATTATAATCAGGGAATTCACCATCAACAAGGCGCATGACCATGTATGAATCTCCCCGTTTGACTACAGCGCTATTGTCCATAAAACCGAACAACAGAGTTCCGCCGTCTTCGTCAGTAATCTTCTTCATTTCATAGACCCCTTTTTTGGGCAGAATAACACCCTTAAGGAGTTCTGGACCTGCTGAACCTTTAAGATTACCTGAAGCAATTGACAAGCGATGACCGTCTGTGGAAACCATTTTCAGACAATTAGTACCATCCGATTGTACTTCCACTTTTATGAAAATTCCGTTGAGATTATATTTTGTTTCGTCAGTACAAATTGCGTAGGAAGTTCTTTCAATCATTCCGCGTAACAGCGATGTCTCTATTTCAAAAAGGTTTTCTTCTTTTACGTCAGGAAAATAGGGAAATTCATCGGGAGAAAGACCGACAATGTTAAATTGAACCTTCCCACATTTAATCTCGACCCAGTCATTATCTTTGGTTAAAAAAGAAATAGGCTGATTTGGAAGTTCTTTTACTATTTCATATAATTTTTTGGCAGAAACAGTAATTTTTCCTGGGCTGATAACTTCAGCGGAATAACTACTTTTCATTCCGACCTCAAGGTCAGTTGCTGTAACTAAAAGTGACGTTTCAGTAGCTTCGAGGAGAACATTTGATAAGATGGGCATTGATGTTCTTTTTTCAACGATACCCTGAATTTTTTGTAGCGACTTCAGGAATTGTTCTTTTTCAATTTTGAATTCCATATGCGCATCCCCTTTTTACTAAAGTAGTATGTTTATAAAAGATTTAAAACCTTGTAGTACGTTGTTGGTCCTGTTTAAACTGGGTATAACCACGTAACTATATAAAAACCAGGCTTTATCTTATAGTCACTGTTGTTAATATTCATATGATAACATCACACTTTTACACATCAATAAAACTTATCAACAGTTTTAAACACTGTATCAACAGGTTTTGCTTACTTAAGGAGTATTCGTCTTATTTCATCAAGTATTTTAGATAGTTTCGGTTCATTTGCAATAGCTTTATCTATCTTTTTGTATGAATGTATGATGGTTGAGTGATCTTTTCCACCAAACTTTAAACCTATGTCCGGATATGATGATTTTGTCAAATCTCTGCAGAACCAAATTGCTATTTGTCGCGCATGTACTATATTTTTTAGCCGTTTTTCTGACTTCAAATCAATAAGCTTCACTTCAAAATATTCAGCAACTGTTTTTTGGATGAGTTCTACGGTTATTTCTTTGTGCCTGTCTCCTAATATATCTTTTAAATTTTCCTTTGCCATTTCCAAAGTAACCGGAACATTTTGAAGACTACTAAATGCCCCGAGTCGTATCAACATTCCTTCCAGTTCTCGAATATTTCTCGTATCACTTGAGGCAAGAAAATAATAGACATCTTCGGGGAAAAAAACCTTGGTAACTTCAGATTTCTTTTTTAAAATAGCTATTTTAGTCTCCACATCAGGTGGTTGAATATCTGCAATAAGGCCCCATTCAAACCTGGATCTGAGACGTTCTTCCAAATCAGAAATTTCGCGGGGAAATTTATCAGACGTTATTACTATCTGTTTGTGTGCATCGTGTAATGCGTTAAATGTATGGAAAAACTCCTCCTGCGTGCCCGTTTTTCCTGATATGAACTGGATATCATCAATTAACAGTACATCCACCGTTCTGAAGCGATTTCTAAAAACATCCATTTTTTTCAGACGGAGATGATTAACCATTTCGTACATAAACTTTTCTGCTGAGCAGTAACAGACGTTCAATTCAGGTGAGTTTTCACGAATAGTGTGACCTATTGAGTTTAATAAATGACTCTTTCCAAGACCGACACCACCATAAATGAAAAGAGGATTGTAGGTGTCTGCAGGGTTATTAGCCACTGCCATTGCTGCGGCGTGAGCAAATTGATTACCGGTTCCACTAACAAAAAGATCGAACGTATATTTTTGGTTGAGCTGGGTAAAAACCTGTTCAGGTGGGGTACTTTTGCTTACGGTGGGTTCAGATTCGTTTTCTGCTATAAAATCTTCAGAAATGTAAGGTTGGTATTCTTCGTCTGATCTAATTATAAAGGTGATGGTTACTTTAAATCCTGATGTTGCCGAGAGTGCCCCGGTCAAAACAGTAAGATAATGATCTTCCAGCCATTCCTTTATGAACGAGTTTGGAACAGATAAATAGACGTTAGAACCGTTGATATGACTATAATGAACGGGTTTTATCCACGTACCGAAATCGGCACCTGAAATTACTTTTTCTATATTTTCAGTTGCTTGTATCCATGCATCTAACATCAGTATAAATCACAATCATGAGTAGTATTATTTTGTTTATTTTGTAAAGTTATCACTGAACCAGTCAAAAAATAACATGTACGTACTGCTGGTAACTTGAGTTATCAACACCGTTATCAACAGGTGTTGATAACTCAATAAATACGTTAATTACTAAATAGTTATGACATAATTGGTGTCTAATTCAGGTCATATAAGGCGCTGGAGAATAGCAGAGGACATCATATTTTTCAAGGCAAATCATTTTGTGTGTATCACATATGTGTATATAATATAAAACTTGACACAATTAGGGAGTTGTGTTTAATAACTCAATTCTAGAAAAATAATTTTAGTAGAGGTAAATCAAGATGAAAAGAACCTATCAGCCAAGTAATACTTCACGTAAACGTACTCATGGATTTCTGGTTAGAATGGCCACAAAAAATGGTCGTTTAGTCATCAAACGCAGAAGAGCAAAAGGGCGTAAAGTTCTGTCCGTACGAATTGCAACTAAATAGTTTGCATTCTTGCGAGATTGTTGCCAACGTGGCCACATTCCCGAAAACAGTTCGTGTGCGGAAGCGATCTGAATTTATTCAGCTTGCTTCCGCGCAACATAAAACGACAGTAACTGGTTTCCTTGTTGTGTGGCGTGAAAACTGCAATCAAACTGCGCGCTTAGGCGTAACTGCAAGTAAAAAAATCGGAAATGCAGTTGTTCGAAATCGTGTTAAACGGTTTATTCGTGAGTTTTTCAGGCATAAACGCTTCGAGCTCTTATCTGTCGATGTAAATGTAATACCCCGCCGCGAATGTGTAAATATGTCATATTCCGATTTTGAATTGCAGCTTAATAACGCGTTCCGGTTTATAGGCATATCCTCATGTTCAAGAGCTTCCTGCTCCTCGTAATCAGGTTTTATCAGAAGAGTATGTCACCATATCTTCCGCAAAACTGTCGTTTTTACCCCACTTGTTCTGAGTATTCCCGCGAATCTATAATTCGGCATGGTGTTGTCAAAGGTATAGTGCTTACTTTTGTCAGAATATGTAAGTGTCATCCGCTTCATCCGGGCGGCTACGATCCGGTACCCCAACGTAAAGTATAAAGTTTAGGAGACTCAATGGAAAAGCGCGCTTTCATAGCTGTAGGTCTTTCAATTGCTGTTTTTTACCTGTTCTCCATGATATTCGGGCCAGACAAACAAAAGGTCGAACATCCTGTTCCTCAGGTGGGCGCTTCTGCTGTGAATAGCCAAGCCCAACCGATTCAGCAACCATTGATGCCTCAGAACTCTGCGGTGGCCACCGGACAGTTGCCTTCAATGAATGTTGCTCAAAAGGATGTTAGTGTTGATACGAACCTTTATACGGCCGTATTTTCAACGAGGGGAGCGAGTCTTAAGAGTTTGACGCTTAAAAATTATCGTGAAGAAAATCCTGCTGCATCTAAAAAAGTTACTCTTGGTGCTGATTCAGATCCCAATATATTTTCACTTTCATCGCGGGCTACTGGTATAAATCTTCCTGATAGTACTTTGTTTACGACAGCGACTACTGCCCTGATAATTGATAAAAACGGTTCAAATAAGCTCGAGTTCAATTATATATCAGGTCAGGGATATACTGTTCGTAAGACATATACTTTTTATTCTGGGTTATATGGTATTAAATTAGAAACGCAGGTATTTAATAATTCTGCCGCACCTTTGGTCGGTTCGATTCAACATGTTATGACGTATCCGGCAGAACCAAAAGTTAAGGATAACCGCTTCGATACAGCTGGATCGTACCTGTTTTCTGATAATGGTCTTCAATCAAATAAAATAAAAGACGTTGCCAGCGCTTCAAAGCGTTATGAAAAGACCATCCTGTGGTCAGGTTTTGCTGACAAGTACTTCTTGAATGCAATTCTTGCTGAAAAGAATAGCATTGCGTCTGTTGAATTGAAAAAAAATAGCAGCGGTTTCTTTGAGTCCGTTGTCTCAGCCCCCCCATTTACCGTTAATCCGGGCCAGTCTTTTTCCACAAACCACCGTATTTTTATAGGTCCTAAGGATATTGATGTTCTTAAAGAGCAGGGGAATTCACTGGAGCAATCACTGGACCTTGGGTGGTTTACAGTAATCGCCAAGCCTCTTCTCTATTCGCTTAAATTCTTTTACAACTATGTTGGCAACTATGGCATTGCGATAATCATTATAACGATTATTCTCAAAGCGCTGTTTTTCCCACTCACGCACAAGAGTTACAAGTCAATGAAAGGCATGCAGAAAATACAGCCGGAAATGACTAAACTTCGTGAAAAATATAAAGATGACCGTGATGCTATGAATAAAGCGGTTATGGAACTTTATCGTGAACACAAAGTTAATCCGATGGGTGGGTGCCTTCCCATGGTGGTGCAGATACCTGTTTTTTTTGCGCTTTATAAATCGCTGATGTTTTCCATCGAACTTCGTCACGCACCATTCTTTTTGTGGATTACTGACCTCGCAGGTCCGGATAATCTTTTTGGCCAGCTATTACATGTTCCAATGGTACTCGGCCCGTTACCTATCCTCATGGGTATTTCCATGTTCGTGCAACAAAAAATGACCCCATCCAACATGGATCCGATGCAGCAAAAAATGATGCTGGCACTGCCAGTTGTTTTTACGTTCATGTTTTTAAGTTTTCCATCTGGCCTTGTATTGTACTGGTTGGTCAACAATGTGCTCACTATCGGCCAGCAAATGTATATTAACAAACTGGTAAAAGATTAGTTATCAGGTTATGGAGTAATTACAATGTATATCCGCGATACGATAGCGGCTGTCAGTACCCCTCCTGGTAATGGTGGTATTGGAATAATCCGGGTGAGTGGTGCGCTGGCTGCCGCTGTTGGAGAGACTGTATTTAAACCTGTTTATGACGGTGGCCTTGTGAGCCACCGTTTTTCTTTTGGTACCATATACGATGCTACGACCAGTGAGATGGTTGACGAAGCAATGGCAGTTTATATGCGCGCTCCCCGTTCCTATACGAGGGAAGATGTCCTTGAACTTCATTGCCATGGTGGATGGCTTGTTGTGGAACGTGTTTTGTCGCTGGTTCTTTCATGTGGAGTTCGTCTGGCTGACCCTGGTGAGTTCACTCGGCGGGCCTTTCTCAATGGACGTATTGACCTGATTCAGGCTGAAGCGGTTATGGATATTATTTCTTCAAAGAGCGAATCGGCTTTACGGTTGGCACAGAAGCAACGTGAGGGTGCACTTTCAAAACGTATTGAAGATATCAGATGTCGTTTGCTTGGCGCTCTTGCTTTGATAGAGGCATATATCGATTTCCCTGATGATGATCTCGGAGAGACTGATGTTGCCTCTATCTTTGCTTCTGTTGGTGAGGCCCAGAGTATAATTACTTCCCTGTTGCTGACATTTGAAGAGGGACGTGTCATGCGCGATGGTATATCTGTTTTAATAGTTGGCAAACCCAATGTTGGTAAATCAAGTCTGCTTAATAGGCTCCTGAATGAAAATCGCGCAATAGTGACTCATATTCCCGGCACAACTCGTGATATTATCGAGGAAACGATAATGTTCGACGGCTTAGCCGTACGATTGCTTGACACAGCCGGTATACGTCATACTGACGACTTTGTGGAACAGGAAGGTATAAATAGAGCTCTAGCAAAAATACCTGAGGCTGATCTTGTTATCGCAGTTTTTGATGCATCTCATGACTTTGGATTTGAAGATCAATTGATTATTGACGCTCTTGTTAATAAGCCTACGATTGCCGTGCTAAATAAAACTGATCTTCATCAGCGTTTATTGTTGCCAGGTGATGACTGTTTTGTAACAGTAGTTAAAACTGCTGCACTTTCAGGTGAGGGGATTGAGGTACTTAAAAAAACAGTTTGCGATCGTTTTCTTCGTACTGAATCTTTAGACCCTCGTGAGTCTGTGTGTCTCTCTCGTGCTCGTCACCGAGATGCACTTACTGTTGCAGATACGTACCTTTGCAAATTCAATGACGGGCTTGTTGATCGTAATCTTGAACTGTTAGCGCTAGATCTGCGCAGTGCACTTCAATCCGTGGGTACTGTTACCGGTCAAACAACAACGGATGAGGTACTTGACCTCATATTCTCTTCGTTTTGCATTGGTAAATAATTCTTTGTTTCACGTGAAACTGCACTCTGGTACAGGACTTAGCTATGATGACCTATGACAAGATGTACGATGTAATTGTGGTTGGAGCCGGGCATGCAGGCTGTGAAGCCGCTCTGGCTAGTGCCCGTATGGGCTGCCGCACGATGTTGCTCACAATTAATTTGGACTCTATTGCGCTCATGTCTTGCAACCCTTCAATAGGAGGTTTAGCAAAAGGGCATCTGGTTAAGGAAATCGATGCTCTTGGCGGTGAAATGGCCAAGAACATCGATGCAACAGGCATACAATTCCGTATCCTCAACACTAAAAAAGGTCCTGCGGTCAGGGCTTCTCGTGCCCAAGCTGATAAACAGTTATATCGTATCAGGATGAAAAACGTACTTGAAATGCAGTCTGGTCTGGATCTAAAACAAGGAGAAGTCACATCACTTTTTGTTTGTGGAAATGAAGTCTGCGGTGTTGATTTGCAGTCAGGTATCAGGTATCTCTCAAAAACGGTCGTTGTTACGACCGGAACGTTTATGCGCGGTCTTATCCACATAGGATTAAATAATTATCCAGGGGGGCGCGCAGGCGATCAGCCTTCTGTAGGGTTGTCGGATCAATTGCGGTGTCTTGGCTTTCAGGTAGGCAGGCTCAAGACGGGTACACCGGCTAGGCTTGATTCACGTTCAATTGATTTTTCGAAATTGGAACCGCAATACGGAGATACCCCACCTCAACCGTTCTCTTTTTCGACTGAGCGAATCACCATGCGGCAAATTCCTTGCCACATTGCATATACCAATCAGGCTTCTCACGACATAATCCGTTCAGGTCTTGATCGTTCGCCATTGTATTCAGGAGTCATTGAAGGTATTGGACCACGTTACTGCCCCTCAATTGAAGACAAAGTAGTGCGTTTCCCTGACAAAGATCGCCATCAAACTTTTATTGAGCCTGAAGGCCTCGACACAATTGAAGTGTATCCGAGTGGCATGTCTACATCTCTCCCCATTGACATTCAGATAGCATTTTATCGATCGATCGTGGGCCTTGAGAGGGTAGAAATTATGCGCCCTGCCTACGCAATCGAATATGACTATGTTGATCCTATACAGTTGCACAGTTCGCTTGAGACTAAGCTGTTCAAAAATCTCTATCACGCCGGTCAAATCAATGGCACGTCTGGATATGAGGAAGCAGCTGGACAAGGTCTTATTGCTGGCATTAATGCCGCTCTCCGCGTCCAGTTAAAGGAACCTTTGGTTTTGGCGAGAAGTCAGGCGTATATAGGCGTTATGATCGATGACCTTGTGACGCTTGGCACGAAAGAGCCGTATCGCATGTTTACCTCGCGTGCTGAATACCGTTTGTTATTACGGGAAGACAATGCAGATCTTAGACTGAGAGAGATGGGACATCAACTCGGCCTTGTGACGGATTATGAATACAATGTTTTTGCTGAAAAAAGACGTTTAATTGATAATGATCTTGCCCGTATTGCCTCCACACGTTTGGGGAGTTCGGCTGAAGAAATGGGAGTACTTGCCGAGCGGAATCTCGAAGATATTCAAAAAGGTACTACATATGAGCACCTGCTCAGGCGGTCTGATTTCTTTTATTCAGATTTGGCAGCACTCGACTCAGTTTCACGTGAAACACCGGCAGTAATACGCGAGCAAGTTGAAATACAGACCAAATACAAAGGTTATATTGATCGCCAACTCGAACAGATTGAACAATCTAAAAAGCTGGAATCAACACGCATACCGACTAACCTTGATTATGCTTCTATTAAAAGCCTGACTACAGAGGTATTTGAAAAACTGTCAAAAAACAGACCTGATACTCTCGGTCAAGCGTCACGAATACCCGGTGTCACACCGGCGGCTATTTCAATTCTGTCAATCGCCCTAAAGTCATCTTCGTGGAAGGAAATTATAGAATAATGCGTTCAATAATAGGTGAAATAGTTGGACAGGCCGACCTGGCAATGGGGATAGAGCTTACTTCACACGAAATTGACGCGTTTGAAATTTATGCTTCTGAACTGAAAAAATGGAACCGTAAAGTTAATTTGACGGCGATTATCAAGGACAAAGAGATAGCAATTAAGCATTTTGTAGATTCTCTCAGCCTCGCACCTTTTATTTCAGCTACTGACAAGCTACTTGATATTGGCTCTGGAGCAGGTCTCCCAATCCTTGCTTTGAAGATAATAAAGCCCGAAACGTCAATGGTCTCAGTTGATGCTGTGGCAAAAAAAATAAATTTTCAACGTCATATCATCCGCACTTTAAATATGCAGAACATTGAAGCGATTCATTCCAGAATCGAAGACCTCCAAAAAACACACAGCAATGCGTTCAGTGTAATTACATCACGGGCATTTACTCGTCTCGATCGTTTTGTGTATCTTGCCGCGCCACTACTTGCAGAGAACGGTACGCTAATCGCTATGAAGGGTGATCAGGCCGATTGTGAAATTGCTGCAAGTGATGATGTCTTAAATGCGAGCGGCTTTACTATTACATCGATTCATCACTACACATTGCCGCAAAACATGGGCGAGAGAGTACTAACTTGTATAAAACGGAGCAAAGCCGCGTAGAATAAGGGCTGGAAAGCCTCGTCCCAAAAACGCCCTCTGCGCCGTGATCGTGCGACTATGAATACTGAGATAAGCATAACCGAGGTTTATGTGCTGTAGAGCCTTTATGCCCTTATCTTTGCTGTTTAGTCTTTTTCGCTGCAAATATGAAGAGAATAAGTTGCAGATGTTCATAATCTGCACTAGAGTACGCATCTTCAACAATGAAGTCCTGAACTAATCGAATGAACGGAGCTACATCGGTAAATGGACGTCAGAATATATTATGAGGATACCGATGCCGGTGGTGTCGTGTATCACGCCAATTACATCAAATATCTGGAACGAGCTCGTACGGAGTATTTTCGGCAGCATGGATTTTTTGTCGCTGAACTTGCGGAGGCCGGATTTGTATTTCCGGTCGTTCGACTGGAAATAAACTTCAAGGCACCTGCTATTCATGATGATCTTCTTTCTGTTTCCACTCGTCCGATTAGAGTCGGCGGATCGTCTGTGACTCTCGACCAAAAAATAACGCGGCAGCATGACAATAAACTCCTGATAGAGGGAATCGTCACGTTGGCATGTATCAATCCGGCTTTCAAAGCGCAGCGAATACCATTAGACATTCGCCAGATGCTCGAAACCGAATTAGTAAAAGAAATATGATAGTGAAGGGAGAGAATAGGATAGGGCGTGATGAAGCTCTTGATCTCTTAATAAACGGTGATTTGCTGGCTCTTGGAAAGCGCGCCGACAAAATCCGGCGAAGTATTCATCCTGATGGCATCGTTACTTTTGTTGTTGATCGCAACGTCAACTACACTAATATCTGTGATACCAAGTGCTCGTTTTGTGCTTTTTACAAATCTAAAGATGCTCAGGGTTCCTATGTACTAACCTACGACCAGATATTTGAAAAAATAGCCGAACTGGTTGCCCAAGGGGGGACCCAGTTACTGATGCAGGGCGGAATAAATCCTGATTTAAAAATAGATTTTTTTGAAGAACTTTTCAGACAAATAAAAAAACAGTTTCCGACGATACAGAACCACTCGCTGTCTCCTGCAGAAGTCATTGGTATTGCTGCTAATTCAGCTCTTACTCTTGATGACACTCTGTTCCGTCTTAGAAACGCTGGTCTTGATTCAATTCCGGGTGGCGGTGCTGAAATACTGGTTGACGAGGTGCGTAGCCGCATTTCTCCCAAAAAAATCGGCTCGGAACAGTGGGGCGAGGTCATGCTGAAGGCCGCAGGTCTTGGCATGCCAACGACAGCTACCATGATGTTTGGATGTAATGAAAAGCCGGAAGATATTATCGAACATCTATTCCGGGTTCGTGAGATTCAGGATCAAGGAGGGTCTTTCACCGCTTTTATACCTTGGACCTATCAACCCGGCAATACAGAACTGGGGGGTACCACCGCCACTGGAGTGGATTACCTGAAGGTGCTGGCGCTATCACGGACCATATTGGATAATATCCCCAGCATTCAGGCGAGCTGGGTAACACAAGGTGCTAAAATGGCTTCGGTGGCTCTCTTTTTTGGGGCGAACGATCTTGGCGGCACCATGCTTGAAGAAAATGTAGTAGCCGCTGCCGGCTGCAGTTTCTGTATGTCGCAGCAAGAGATGATAACCCTGATACATGGTGCCGGCTTTCGAGCGGCCCAGCGTACCACAACCTATTCGATTATTCGGGAGTTTACGGTTTGAATTCACTCCATAGGCAGGCTGGAACCTGCGAAATTATCACGACTACAGCGCGGTTAGTTGAAATTGCCGATAAACTATCACAACAGACTGAAATAGCGGTTGATCTAGAGATGGATTCACTCCATCACTATCGTGAAAAAGTCTGCCTGGTGCAGATTTCAACCCGTCAGGAAAGCTGGTTAATAGACCCACTTGCGCTGAAATCCCTGTCTCCGTTGGCAGCTCCGCTCGCTAACCCAAACATCCTTATTGTCATGCATGGCTCTGATTATGACATCCGTTCGCTCCATCGTGACTTTGGCATCGAAGTGACCAATCTCTTTGACACCATGATAGCGGCTCGCTTTATCGGACTGTCTGAATTTGGTCTTGCAGCGCTTCTGAAAGCACGTTTTGGGCTTGAGCTCGACAAAAAATATCAGAAAGCAGATTGGAGCAAACGTCCTTTAAGCCGCGAGATGTGTGCCTACGCTACTGCAGACACCTCTGATCTGTTGCCGTTATATGATCAGTTCCGGGTTGAACTGGAAAATAATGGTCGATTAGAGTGGTTGGAAGAAGAAGGGCGGATTGTATGCCAGGCGCGTGTATCTGAAAAGGATGGTCCATTATTTCTCTACTGTAAGGGGGCTAATAAGCTGAGAGGTCACAGTCTCGCTATCCTCGAAGAATTACTTCAGATGCGGGATCAACAATCAGAGCTGCTGGATCGGCCACCTTTCAAGGTCTTATCTGCTGAAACTTTGATGGAGGTTGCTGAGTTTCAACCACGGTCTGAGTATGATTTGTCGCAGGTGAGAGGGATGACTTCAGGTCAACTCCAGCGGCATGGAGCCGGTATTCTGTCAGCCGTTGAGCGAGGAATTGCAACACCTGAAGCCGATCTGCCTTTTTTCCCCCGCTCCGGCAAGAGAGAAGTTTTGGAACGAGTAAAGGAGCGGTTGAAGAATCTGAAATTATGGCGAGAGCGCTATAGTCACGAAATCGGGCTTGATCCGGGCGTGATGGCTCCAAATTGGCTTCTTGAAGCGGTTGCCGATAGTGAGAGTGCTGCTAAAGAAGAGCTTGATGTCATACCTGGTATGAGGGAATGGCAAAAGAACCTCTTTGGTGAAGAGTTGGCTCGCATACTCGCAATGGTCTAATTCTATGAAATATCGCACAGCAATCAGTTCCAGTGCTGGCATGCCGAATTGGACAAAACACAGTCAGGCCGGATTCACCCTGATCGAAATAATGGTAGTGATTGCTATCATCAGCATGGTTATGTTGCTTGTTATTCCGCGACTTCCCACGTCAGATCAGGAAAATCTGAAGATATCCGCCCGGACTCTGGCCTCTACACTTCGCTATATGCAGGAAAGAGCGCAAACATCTGGTATCCGATATTTTATTACTCTGGCGCCAGGATCTGAGGCTGCTAAAATTTCTGAAATAGGTGGAGACGGCAACGCAAAAGATCCTACCGATCCGCTACTGCAAAAGTTCGCACTAAAAGAGGGTGTTGTCGTTGCTGATGTACGGATACCGCGGCTGGGTAAAATTACCGATGGCCAGCTGCGACTCGATGCGGCTGTTGGCGGAATACGGGATTTTGTCACCATTCATCTCCGTTCATCGAATGGAAAATTCTGGACGGTCATGGCCTTCCCTTCAGGTGGCAAAGTCAAAGCAATTGAGGGCTATCTTGAGGATCCGCCATGAAAGGTTTTACCCTTCTTGAAGTCATGGTATCACTCGCTATTATGGCCGGTGTCATCTTAACCGTGCTTAGTTCGGTTAACTACCACCTTGGAATTATTGCCAATGAACGCGATAATACAACTCTGACACTGTTGGCGCGTATCCGTATGGCGGAGATGGAACAAGCTCCGGTCAAGGGAGAAGGGACGTTTTCCCCTTCCCATCCAGAACTGACCTGGAAATCAGAACTTCAACCGACTGAAATACCAGTCTTGCAGAAATTCATAGTCAAGGTAAAGCGTAGTGGCGATAGCCGGGAGGTGGTACTTGTCCGCTATCTCGCGAAATAAAGGCTTCACGCTGCTGGAGGTGTTGATTGCGGTTGTGCTGCTCGGCATTCTTTCAGCGGCACTCTACGGCAGCTATTTTGGTGTGCTACGGGCGCGGGATCGAGCCTCATCGGGTATGGAATCACGGCGGGAACTGGGGGCCACTCTTGACCTTATCCGGCGAGAGGTATCATCGGCCACGCCTTTTAACAAAAACACGATTGACAAACGGTTGCGCTTCATTGTGGAGGACCGTGATAACTTTGGCACCCCGGCATCAACTCTGGAGCTGACGACTCTGGCGCCGCCATCCGGACAGACGCGCAGTGAGTCAGGAATCGTGATTGTCAAATATCAAATAATCGAGAAAGATAAAAAACGCATCTTGACACGACAGGAGCGAGATTTATTTTCTGAAGACACAGCTGCTCCAGCCTTCCCGCAGATGGAGCAGATCGGCTCATTTCTGGTAGAGTGTTCTACGGACAAGACGACGTGGGTTAAAACCTGGGACGCGTCCTCACAAAGGCTTCCACCATATCTGCGGGTGACAATCCAGATCATGGAGGATGGAAAGCTGGGTGATTTCAAGGTGATTTCGACACCACGAATGAGCGGCACATGACGGGACGGTTAAAAAACGAATCCGGCTTTGCCCTGATTTTAACGCTGGTGGTAACGGCGTTGATGGTTGCGGTCGTGGTTGAGATGATCCACCAGGTCTACGTTGACACCTCACTCAGTCGCGGTTTCCGCGACGGCCAGCAGGCTTCGATTCTTGCTGAATCTGGTGTGATAGCAGTGAAGACAGCACTCTCTGGGAGTGTTACTCCGTCAATGCTTTCAACCTTCTTGGCACAACCACTGAGAGATGAAGAAGTTGGTTCACTGGAAATAAAAATCAGCGATGAAAGTGGCAAGATCAATGTAAACGATCTGGTGAGCACGGCAGGCGTGTATAACGATGTGGTGCGGAAAGCGCTGATACGACTCGGTACGATACTGAATCCTCAGCTGCCGGAATCTATCTGGCCAGTGGTGGCGGATTGGATCAGCCCCGTTGGTATAACGCACTCCGGGGGGGCCGAAGCTTCCTACTATAGCACCAGAAAACCACCCTACAAAATCCGTAACTCCCGGCTTATGATGTTGGCGGAACTGTCAATGGTTAAGGGGGGCACTCCTGAAATAGCCACGAAGCTCGCCCCGTACCTGCGAACATTTTCAGATGCTCAGAACACTCCTGGGATAAGCCAGGTGAACATAAATACCGCGCCAAAAGAGGTACTGCAGGCGCTGGACAGTACGATTGATAGCAGTACTGCGGATAGAATTATTGAGCAGCGTAGAATAAAACTCTTTGAAAATATTGGTGACGTGAATACTCGGGTGCCGGGTACAGGGACTCTCGTTGGGAATACTATGTTAATCTGTAAAGACAAAGGCAGTCTCTTCAGAATAACCTCTATAGGCAGAGTAAAGGATTCTACCCGGACGGTTGAGGCGGTTGTACGCCTAACGGGTGAAATATTGTCGTGGCAGGAATACTGACCGGTCAGAAATTTATCAGCAGGTGAGGGTGTCGCGTACCATGGATTATTTGATTCTACAGGCTGAAGAAAAGCAGCTGACCGTTGCCCATTTCGGAATATCCCGGCGTTCCACAGAGCTGATCGGGGCGGCGACGATTGAGCTGAACGAAGAGTTGCCACTGGCCGATGCTGTCAGGCAGATAGCAGAAAAAATGACCGGTTCGCCGCGAGTGGTGCTCTGTCTCCCGCCGGCTTTATTCGCCCACCGTGCCGTATCACTGCCCTTTAAGGATATCCGTAAAGTGCGTGAAGTTCTGCCAGCACAGTTGCAGGGTGACATTGCGCTGCCGGTCGAAGAGCTTGCGCTGGATGTTATGCCGGCAGGTGACGGCCAGTTTTTGGCGTTGTGGGCCCTTAAAAGCACAATCCGCGCGGCCATTGAACAGTTCCGAGATGCGGGATTGGAGCCACAGGTGGTCAGTTCGCTCCCGTTTGCTCTTGGTGCTCTACCGGGAATTCCCGCTGACTGTGCCATCTGTGATGGTGGTACGCTGGCGCTTCTGAAAGGGGGCCGGTTAACCTATTTCCGGGCTTTTAATTCCCCCGTTACGGCTCACATGATTCATGCCACGCTATCGGCACTTGAACTCTCCGGCGAAGAACTGCCGCCGCGCCTCTGCCTGATCGGACCTCTGGCTGATAAACTGGTTGATGGCGAGATCTTGCCGTTACCGGTAGAAACTATTGAAGTACCGTCAGAGCTGGGGCACCTGTTCAAAAATGAAGAAACTTTTCAGCAATTGGCTGGGCTTTATGCGGTGGCACGAGCCAGTTTTACCGGCACATTGCCCAATTTTCGCCAGGGAGAGCTTGCGTGGACTGCCGGGGATGCCAAACTGCGCAAAAAACTGATTCTGACCGGAATCCTGGCTGCAGTTATCATCGTACTGCTGTTTGTCAACAAAGGGCTCCAGTATCGTGCTGCGACAGCGGATGTGACTTCCCTCAATAAATCGATTGCGGCGATCTATCGTGAAATATTTCCCACCAGACCCAAAGCGGTAGATGAAATTTCCGAAACCAAGGGTGAAATCAAAAAACTGGCCGGTATTGAAAGCACAAGTGGCCATCTGGATATCCTGAAAAAACTTG
>CAIRND010000379.1 GCA_903879825.1 uncultured Geobacteraceae bacterium | reverse complement strand
TTCTTCTCTACCTGGATCACCCTGCCGTCCTGAACGACGAGAGTTATGGTTCCAAAGCGGATCGACTGTAACGTATCGCGCACCACTCGCTCCAGCTCTTTGTTCCACAGCTCATTTCTTCCGTGCGTCATATCCCGATCCCGTCATCATCCGGAACGCTTCCTCCGGACCGTGTACCCCGCTTAAATATCTGGATACTAACCCCGCCCGCAGTGCGATCAAATTCAAAGGATAATGTGTGCTCGAACGCCATAACAGCCACGGCATGCAGCTGTGCCACATCTCGCAGACGGAAGATAATCCGGTTGCCCTTGCCGAGATAATCAAGGAAACTGTGTGACACATCAAATTCAATAGCCCCCACCTCTCCGGTCAGGTCCACCACACTCACCCCGATACCGCTGACGGTGGTTTCACTCAGGCTGATGCGACGGGTTGCGCCATCGTCCACGCTTGACAGGCCGGTAACCTCCGTTGACTCCGGTTCAAGAGGCGCCGCCGTGATAACCATACCGGCAGCGACCGTGGCATTGGTGAAGCGGTCAATCATGATAAAGCTGCCGGTATGACGGTTTTGCCGATAGGTATCGAATGATATCGGCCGATCTAGCTCCAGACGGACAACACCGATTTCGTTCAGCCCCAGAGTTGGCTGCTGTTTCTGCTCCAGGGTGTTGACGTCCACCGCATACTGAACGGTCGTGACCCGCCCCGGAGTCACTGCAGCTGCCGTTTTGATCAGATAAATCTGTCCCGGCTGCAGTGGTTCGTCGTGCAGCCAGACCAGATGGGCCTCGGGGTGTCGGGCATGGATCGGCGGGGCATCGGGCGCAGACAACATATCACCCCGGCTGATATCAACCTCGTCCGCCAGAGTCAGAGTCACCGACTGCCCGGCTACCGCCTCCGTCAGGTCGCCATTCATGGTGACAATCCGCGTGACACTGCTAGTGCGCCCGCTTGATGCAACCAGCAGTTCGTCACCCGGACGGATGACACCTGAAGCGATGGTGCCGCAGAAACCGCGAAAATCGAGATGAGGGCGGTTCACCCACTGAACCGGCATCCGAAACGGCTTGTCCCGATTTTCCCCTTCTATCTGAACGGTTTCCAGATAGTTCATCAAGGTAGGACCACCATACCAGGGGGTATTGGCGCTCGCTTCTATCATGTTATCGCCGCCAAGAGCCGACAGCGGAATGGCGGTGATATCGCCAAAACCGAGTGATGCGGCGAACTGCTCGTAGTCACGCCGGATCGCTTCGAACTGATGTTGATCAAAATTGATCAGGTCCATCTTATTGACCGCCAGCACGATATGCTGGATACCAACCAGGGAGACGAGGTAGCTGTGGCGTCTGGTCTGGGTCAGAAGCCCTTTGCGGGCATCCACCAGGATTATTGCCACCTGTGCGGTAGAGGCACCGGTAACCATATTGCGGGTATACTGCTCGTGGCCGGGGGTATCGGCGACAATAAACTTGCGCCGCTCGGTTGAAAAGTAGCGATACGCCACATCAATGGTGATCCCCTGTTCACGCTCTGCCTGCAGCCCATCAAGCAACAGGGCATAGTCGATAGCGCCCCCTTGGGTACCTACCTTTTTACTGTCAGCTTCCAGCGACTCCAGCTGATCTTCGAATACCATCTTCGAATCCCACAGCAGGCGCCCGATCAGGGTACTTTTACCGTCATCGACACTGCCACAGGTGATAAAGCGCAGCAGCGATTTTTCTTCATGGCTTTTGAGATAGGCGAGAATATCCCGTTCGATCAGATCAGATTGATGTGCCATTAGAAATATCCCTCCTGTTTCTTTTTTTCCATCGAGCCGGCCGAGTCGTGGTCGATAAGGCGACCCTGGCGCTCCGAAGTACGGGTCAGCAACATCTCCTGAATGATCTCCGGCAGCGTGGTAGCTTCCGATTCAACGGCGGCGGTCAGCGGATAACAGCCAAGTGTACGGAAACGGACCGATTTATACTGCACTTTTTCCCCCGGTTTCAGCTCCATCCGGTCATCGTCCACCATGATCAGCATGCCGTCCCGCTCTACCACCGGCCTGACCGCGGCATAATAGAGCGGCACAATCGGAATATTCTCCAGGTGAATGTACTGCCACACATCCAGCTCAGTCCAGTTGGAGATGGGAAATACCCGGATGCTTTCACCCGGTTTGATGCGGGTGTTGTACAGGTTCCACAGTTCCGGGCGCTGAAGCTTGGGATCCCAACGGTGGTTGGCGCTGCGGAAGGAGAATATCCGTTCTTTGGCCCGTGATTTTTCCTCATCGCGGCGGGCTCCGCCAAAGGCGGCATCAAACTTATAGTGGCTAAGCGCCTGCTTCAGTCCTTCGGTTTTCATGATATCGGTATAGAGCGACGAGCCGTGGGAAAAAGGCGAGATCCCCTGGCGCACCCCCTCCTCGTTGACATGCACAATCAAGTTAAGGTCGCATTCAGCAACCATCTTGTCCCGAAACTGGATCATCTCACGGAACTTCCACGTAGTGTCCACATGCATCAGCGGAAACGGAGGAGGCGCCGGATAAAAGGCCTTGCGGGCCAGGTGCAGCATGACCGCCGAATCCTTGCCGATAGAATAGAGCATTACCGGGTTGCCGAATTCGGCGACCACCTCGCGGATAATATGGATGCTTTCGGCTTCAAGCTGCTGTAAGTGGGTAAGATTCAGGCTCATATAGTTACCTCATGGTGTGTTTCGTATTGTTTATCTCTGATGCAGGCCGCATTCCTTGTTTTCTGCGTTCTCCCACCACCAGCGTCCCTCTCTCACATTATCCCACGGGCCAATTGCCCGGGTGCAGGGAGCACAACCGATGGAGCGGTACTTCTGTTTGTAGAGGCGATTGGTCGGCAGACTGTGTTCTGCGGCGTAATCCATCACCCGGCGCTCGTTCCAGTCAAGCAGAGGATTTATCTTGAGAATATTACCGTTGGCCGCATCATTTTCCACCGCCTTCAAATCGCTGCGAGTGACGCTCTGTTCGCGGCGCATGCCGGTTACCCATCCTTTTAAGCCACTCAGCGCCCGCAGCAGCGGTTCCACTTTGCGAATATGACAGCATTCATGGCGATTTTCCAGCGATTCGCGGAATGAGAACAGACCTTTATCACGTTCCAGCTGTTCGACATCTTCGTGGCGCGGGAAATACCAGTCAATTTTCAGGCGGTAGCGTTCCACCAGCGCCTCGGCCACCTCATAGGTTTCCTCATGCAGTCGACCGGTATCCAGGGCAAATACCCCCAGCGGAATCCCTGCCGCGTGGGCAATGTCGATGATGGCCACATCTTCCAGAGAGAAGGAGCAGGCCAGTGATACCGGTCCGCCAGCCGCTTCGATGCCGGCACGGAGAATCTCGTGCGGTGCAGTATTGTCAGCCAGTTGTGGCAGTGGTGCAGTCATTTTTGTCCCCTTTCAGAAAAAGCTGTTGGCCGCAAAAAAGCACAAAAAGCGCAAAGAATACCAGTCAGTTATGACATGCATCGAGAACACCAAACAGGTTAAATGTTTACCCAACATAACATGCCGTTTTTTGTGAATTTTGTGCCTTTTTGTGGCAATGAACTGCAGTTTTTGGTTTAATGTTTCAATCCGAGCAGCGGCCAGACAAAGTAAGCTGATGCCAGAAAAAGAATCCAGGATATAACCATGATCACGGCGCCGGGTACGATAATATCACGGCTTTTCAGAAAACCGGAACCATACACGATCGCCGTTGCCGGAGTGCCCATGGGAAGGCAATAGGCCAGGCCGGCCGGCAGTGCAATGGCCAGGGCCATTACTCGCGGATCAAGACCGATGCCTTTGGCAAGGCTCAATCCGATCGGCATGAGAATGGCGACGACCGCCGCGTGGCTGATGCACTCAGTCAACAAGATCGAGACCAGTGAGATCACCGCTATAATAACCAGCGGCGTCGGGGCCAACAGGGAAAGCCCCTGTTTGACCAGCCAGAGGGCCGCTCCGGTTTTTTCTAAAGCACTGGCCAGAGCAATGGAACCGCCATACATAAGGATGATACCCCAGTTGACATACTCCTCAATCTTCTGCCAGGCAACCACCCGCAAGGCAAACAGCACCGCCATCCCCAGTATGGCAATAGATGCCAACCCCAACTCTTTGCCGAAGAACATCCAGCTCGCAATGGTGGCGACCATGACAGCAGCGGTAATCATCTCATCGTAACTCATCTTGCCCACTTCGAGCCGTTTACGGTTAAGCGCGCGTACCCCGTTCTCCACACTGGTCAGATCAGGCGGGAAGAACGCAATCAGTAGCGTGAAACCAATCACCAGCAGCGGCAGGACAATGGTGATTGCCGCCATGGTCCACTCGAAAAAGCTGATATCAAGTCCGGAGGTCTCCCTGAGCATCCCCACGGCCAATGGCGCCCTGGCTCCGCCGAGAAAGGTTGCAATCCCGCCGATGATGCAGCCCCAGGCGATACACATAAAGAGCAGCTGGGCATAACGGCTCTTGCCTGGTTTGAGACAGAGACTTGAGGAAATTTCTGCCACTACCGGAAAAAGCATTGCTGCCACGGCATGCTCGCTCATGCAGAACGACAGCAGCGCGGCAAGGACAAAGACTGTCAGTGCCAGGCGGTGCGGGGTGCTGCCGAAACGGGCCAGCATGGCGCGGGCAATACGGGCAGACAGGCCGGTGCCGGTCATAGCGGCCGCCAGGATAAAGGCACCCAG
>CAIRND010000378.1 GCA_903879825.1 uncultured Geobacteraceae bacterium | reverse complement strand
TGAACTTGATGCGGCGTTTGTCTGTGCGGGGCCGTATGTGGAGGGTAAAAAAAAATTTGGCATGGAACTTCTGGTCATGCCGCTGGTCAAGGGAAAACCGGTTTATTATTCCTATATCATTGTTCATAAACAGAGCACGCTGCGACATTTTGAAGATCTACGGGGTCTGGCGTTTGCATTTGCTGATCCCAAGTCCAACTCCGGAAAGCTGGTTCCAACCTTTATGCTGGCCGAAATGAATGAAACGCCACAGAGTTTCTTTTCCCGCTCTATCTTTACGCATGGTCACGATCAATCCATTCGGGCCGTGGTTGACAGAACAGTGGACGGAGCTGCCGTGGATAGCCTGATTTGGGACTATATCGCGCAAAAATCGCCGCAGATGGTTAAGCAGATCCGGATTATTGCCACATCTGATCCCTACGGTATTCCACCAGTAGTTGTCCGACCCGGACTTGATCCTGAACTTAAAAAGCGCTTGAAAGATATCTTGTTATCCGCATCAGCCGATCCGGAAGGCAATGATATCTTAAAGGGTATGATGATCGACCGGTTTGTTCCGGGAGATGATGCCAACTATGATTCTATTCGCGCTATGAACAATAAAATTGCATCTCGGCAGCACAAGATGAAATAACACTCCTGAACACCACCTCCCAATCAGATTTTCTCTTAAAACAGCCTCTGTAGAATAGCCTGCACCTCACCTCATATTCGGTATTCTCCCGCATTTAATCAGTTTGGTAATTGCAAATAGAGATTAAAACCCTGCCTTATCCCCTCATCCGTCCTTCGGCCACCTTCTCCCCGGGGACCCAAAAGCGGGCCTAAAGGAGAAGGTAAAGGTTTATCCCTTCTCCATTAGGGAGAAGGTGCCCGACAGGGCGGATGAGGGGTGTTTTTGACGTTAAGCAAGAAGCTAACTGACGCCACTCCATAATGTCTACGATTAAAAAATATTGGCAGGCTTCTTGTACTAACACGGTATGAGTAGTCGCAGTAAATGCTTCCTGTTGAAATTCAAGTCCCACTCAAATGTAAGAGCATACCATCTTTCAGATGTACTGTAATAAGGGTCTCAGCCATGTTTACCCGCTTTAAAACGTGCCTGTTGACGGGGAATTCTCAGGTCGCTGTTCCGGTTAATTGGCGGATGGCGTTACGATATCGTAACAACTCAGATTTTTGGGAAATGTGATTTCAAGCAGGAGCACACTAAATATGTTCAGGGAGGATTGACGCTGTGGATGAAAAAAGTATCAAGGAGCATAAAGGGAAGCGGATGTGGAAATGGCTGGTCATCACGGTGGTGGTGCTTGTCGTGATAGCCGGTGGTGTGCTTGCCGTTTTGCTGGTGGCGGAGAATTACTCAGGGCGTTCCGAGTTCTGCGGCACACAGTGTCACATCATGAAACCGAATTATGATACCTGGAAGAAGGACAAGCACAGCCAGCCCGATAAGAAGACCGGCAAGATCACCGGTTGTATCGACTGTCATTATAAACCGGGTGAAAAACCCACACCAAAGGCCAAATTCAGGGGGCTTGGACAGCTCTTCTCCTATCTGGCAACCGGTGATAAGGAGGTGCGCAAACGACCGTCGGTGAGCGATTTGAGCTGCACTACAGCATTATGTCATCCAATGGATAAACTTCTGGTGCAGCAGATTGACTACAAAAAGAAATATGAAACTAAATACAAGGGCAATCTTAAGGCGTTCGAACACAAAACCCACCTTGAAAAGGTGATCGATGGACAGAAACTTCAATGCACCTCCTGTCATTTGCACCAGACGAGAGGAAAACATTTCGAAGTTCCGAAAGAGTTATGTTTTATCTGCCATTTCCGGAAAGCAAAGGAGAATGAAGGGCGGGCCAAGTGTGCTGTCTGTCATGAAATCCCTGAAAAACCACTGGAGATGAAAAAGGTCGCTGGCGATGTTGGCGACGACAAACCGAAGAAGCCGATCACCCATAAGGAGCTTGAAGCGGCGAAGATCTCCTGCAATCGCTGCCATCTGGAAATGGTCATGGGGAGCACGGCACTGAAGCTGGATCTGTGCCTTGAATGCCACCATGATGCCTCACCTGAACTGATGGCTAAAGTAAGTGACAAAAAACTGATGCACATGGAGCACGTCACCAAACAGACGGCACGCTGTTCCCAGTGCCATGAAACCATTGATCACAAGAAATCATCCTATCTGGACGCTGCGGTGCAGAACTGCGCCGCATGTCATCCGGAACCGCACTTTTACACCAAAAAAATCCTGGCGGGTGTTGGCGGCGTAGGCGTGGGAACTAAGGAAAAATATCCTTCACTGATGCATTCTTTCGGAACCAACTGCACCGGCTGCCATCAGAAGGACGCTCGTGATGCAAAGGGAAACAAGGTCAAGATGGGGTCGAACAAGAGCTGTGGCGAGTGCCATCACAAAGATCCAAAGTACGAGAAGATGACGATCCAGTGGGCCAAGGATATCGTTGATGCGATTGCTGAGACGAGACTGGCCGAGAAAACGGCACTTGATGCGGTAGCCGAGGCAAAGAGTGCCAAGCCGACAGCGGCATACACCACGGCAGTGGCCAAGCTTAAGCTGGGCCAGGAGAACCTCCGGGTCGTGACGGCTGGTGGCGGAGTACACAATAAAAAATACGCCATGCTTCTGCTTGATATTGCCACACAGAGTTTTCAGGAAGTAGCGGCGGAACTGAAGGCACAAGCACCAAAGGAAGGGGCAGATGGGAAGTAGCGGTATTGATGTGTTGCGGATGATTTGCACAGAAGATGGTCTGTACGGCACCGATGATAACAAAATTGCGGTGTCGGAACTAACGGTGGAAAACCCTGAAAGGAGAAAAGTATGAACATTAACAGAAGGAGCTTTTTGAAGGCGTCGCTGGCGGCGGGGGTGATCTTCACCCTTGACGGCCCGCTGTTCAACGCCTTGACCTTTGCTGCTGCAGAGGGAGGAGTAAAGCCCGGTGCCTGGCTGCCGTCCACCTGCCAGGGGTGCACTGCGTGGTGTCCGGTGGAGTTTTTCGTGCAGAATGGCCGAATCGCCAAGGTACGCGGTAACCAGCTCAGTAAGGCCAATAATGGTTACTGCTGCCCTCGCGGCCATCTGATGGTTCAACAGGTCTACGATCCGGACCGGATCAAGGTGCCGATGAAACGCACCAACCCTGTCAAAGGGCGCGGTGTCGATCCCAAGTTCGTTCCGATCACCTGGGACGAGGCTCTGGATACGGTTGCCGACAAAATGCTGGAACTGCGCAAAGCTAATGAGCCGGAGAAGTTGATGTATATGCGAGGTCGCTATTCATCAACCTCCACCGAACTGCTCTATGGCACCCTGCCGAAAATTTACGGCACCCCCAACTACTTCTCCCACAGCGCCATCTGCGCCGAGGCAGAAAAGATGGGGCCGGGACTCACCCAGGGCTTTTTTGGCTACCGTGACTACGATCTGGCCAAAACCACCTGCCTGGTGATCTGGGGTACCGATCCACTCAGCTCGAACCGTCAGGTACCAAACGCGATTAACAAGTTCGGTGATATTCTTGATCGCGGCACGGTCATCACCATAGATCCCCGTTTCTCAACCTCTGCGGCCAAGTCCACGGAGTGGCTGCCCATCAAGCCGGGAGAGGACGGTGCTCTGGCCGCCGCCATTGCCCATGTCATTATGACCGAAGGGATGTGGAGCAAGGAGTTTGTCGGTGATTTCAAGGAGGGTGTTAACCTCTTCAAGACCGGTGCAACTGTTGATGAGGCAGCTTTTGTGGAAAAACAGACATACGGCGTTGTCAAATGGTGGAATATCGAGCTGAAGGACAAGACCCCCGCCTGGGCTGCCAAGGTCACCTTGATACCTGAAGACCAAATTGTCCGCGCGGCCCGCGCTATGGGCAAAGCCGGGACGAAAACATCAGTCTGGATGGGACCCGGTGTGGCCATGACCCCTCGCGGCACCTACGCCGCCATGGCTGTCTACGCATTGAACGGCATCTTAGGTTCCATCGAGACAGAGGGCGGCGTTATGCAGAGTTCCAGTGCCCCGGTGGAAAAATTCCCGGTTCCTGACAAGTTTATTGATGAAATTGCCAAACACCACGGTCACGGCAAGAAGATCGACGGTCGTGGCGCCAAGGACATGCCGGCCATGATGAACGCCAAGCCGGGAAGCGGCGTGGTCACTAATAACGTGGCCAACGCGCTGCTGAAGGACCCTGGGGCGATAAAGGTCTTTATCAGCACCTGGAGTAACTTTGTGTTTTCGGCTACCGGTACCCAGCGCTGGGAAAAAGTTATGGAAAAGATCCCCTTCTTTGTCCATGTGGTTACCAACGCCGCTGAAATGACCCAGTATGCCGATATCGTGCTGCCGGCTACTTTTGCCCCGGCAGAGAAACTCTCGATCGTTGGCAATATGGCCAACCTGCACGGCCATATCTCCATCCAGCAGCCGGTGATCAAACCGCTCTGGCAGGCCAAGTCCGAGGAAGTCGAAGTAATGTGGCTGTTGGCGGAAAAGCTCAAAGCCAAAGGGTTTGCCAATCTGTATGATTACTATGCATCCTTCGAAGATCCCGAAAATGGAAAAAAACCGGCTAATGCCGCAGAGTTTGCCGAGATCGCCGCTAAAATTTCCAGCCAGAAAGTCTGGAACGGCAAAGAGAAGATGAAGGGGGACCAGATTGCTGGTTGGGAAGAGTTCAAGAAAAAAGGGGTCTACAACTCCGAAACCTACAAGTACAAAAAGAACTGGGGTAAGGACAATCCGGAAACGAAAAAGTTTGAAGGGAAGTTTAAAACCGAAACCAAAAAATTCGAGTTTTATAGCGAGACCATGAAAAAGGGACTTGCGGAACACGCCAAGAAGCATAACACCACGATCGATGACATTCTTAAGGTTAGTGGCTACGAAGCCCAGGGTGAACTGGCCTTTGTACCGCATTATGAATCACCCAAACGTCACGGTAGTCAGGCGGAGTATCCCTTCACCTTTATCGACCACAAGTCACGCCTCAACCGGGAAGGGCGCAGTGCCAACACGCCATGGTACCAGGAATTCAAAAAAGTGGATGTCGGGGATAAGAGCTGGGATGACGTGGCCAAGATCAACCCGATTGATGCCAGGAAAATGGGCATAAAGGACGGCGACACAATCCGACTCACTTCTACTACCGGAACTATCACTACCAAGGCACGGCTTTGGGAAGGTGTGCGCCCCGGCACGGTCGCCAAATGTTATGGCCAGGGTCACTGGGCCTACGGTCGCGTTGCAGCCAAGGATTACAATAAGGCTAAGCCACGTGGGGGTAACAACAACGAGCTTCTGGTCGACGACTATGACCGTTTGAGCGGCGCTACTGCCCGCAACGGCGGATTCACCGGCGTAAAGATCGAGAAGGTATAGGAAAGGGGGGGATTAACCAATGGCAAAACAACTAGGAATGGTCATAGATATGCAGAAGTGCGTGGGGTGCGGAGCGTGTGCCCTCGCCTGCAAAACGGAGAACAGCACCCAGGCGGCAAACAGAGGTCAAACCTTCAACTGGGCTGACTTTTACATCACGGAGAAGGGGACGTTTCCAAATTTACAGGCGGAGACTATCCCGACCCGCTGCAACCACTGCGCAGATCCGGAATGTATCAAAGGATGCCCGAAGCCGCAGGCGCTGTATAAATCGGAAGAGGGACTCACCCTGTTCAACGCCAAATACTGCATTCAGTGCAAAAAATGTCAGGAGAAGTGCCCGTACAGCGCAAAGGATGTGGACAAGGAACACGCGCAGTTCAGCGTTATCAGCTTTAATGAGGTCGGTGTCGAAGTCAACGAATTTTATAAGGATAAAACCGAGCTGATCAAGGGGTGTACCGCCTCCGGGGCACAAGTGTCACAAGCCGCCGGTGCGACGCCGCCCAACAGGAACGAGTATACCTTCAGGGACGATAAAAACCCCCGTGATCCTAAAGTTACCCGGGGTAAGGGAGAAACGAAGGACGTACGCTCAGGAGGTTGGGTCGAGAAATGCACCTTCTGCGTCCATCGGGTCAGGAATGGCGAGCAGCCCTATTGTGTCGTTGCCTGCCCTGCCAAGGCACGTATCGTCGGCGATGTCAACGATCCAACCAGTGACGTGAGCAAACTGATCAGTAAATATAAACCGAGATTATTCAAAAACAACAAAGGAGAGTACCTGAAAGTTGGCGAGAAGGGTACTCAGCCGAACAATTATTACATTAGGGATTATAAAAAAGTATAGTTTGAGCCGGAAAGCTACTGTTAACCTGAAAAACAGTTTCACGCAACGTCGCAACGACGCAACGAATGAAATCAACAGATTCAGTCATTATTCAGGTTCACCCGATTGGTTAATCACTCTTTCGTTATAAGGCTTTGTTTTTCGTTGCGTTCGTTGCGGCGTTGCGTGATCAAATGCCGTATATAAAATTAACGGCCCTCTCCGTGCCAGGGAGGGGGCTATAAAGCGCGAGGAGCACCATGCAAAAAGATGATTTTGTCGTACATGAGATAATGAAAGGTGAATGTTACCGCTTTTTGGCTGCATGTTTCTATCTCCCTAAAAAGGAGTCACTTGGCGCGGAGCATGTACTTGCCAATCTTACGCAAAACCTGCTGGAAATCTGCCCGACTGCCGCGCAATTTTCACAAAAAATGGAAGAGAGTTTTGACACCTATACGGAAGAGGAGCTTACGGTCGAATACTCCCGGCTCTTCGTGGGGCCGTTCGGCCTGAAGGCTCCACCGTACGGATCAATTTATCTCGACAATGAGCGTACGGTTATGGGTCCCTCCACCATGGAGACCATACGGTTTTACGAAGAAGAAGGGCTTGCCAGGGATGAGAGCTTTGATGAACTTCCTGACCACATCGCTGTGGAGCTGGAATTCATGTATTTTCTCATTTTTAAGGAAGCAGAGGCTCTGCAGAAGGGGGAATCTGAACGGGCAGACGTGTATCGCCAAAAACAGGAGGATTTCCGCAGTCGTTTCCTTGGTAAATGGGTTCCTGCATTGTGCAGGAATATGAAAGAGGGTAGCGATAACTGTTTTTATCTCGCGCTGGCGGACTGCTTATGTACTTTGATCTCGTTCGTTTCTGCACCGGAGGCATCCGGACAGTTGTAATGCTGGATATTTCGGAGTAGACGCTGCCCACGTTCATCCGATTTATTAATGTGGGGCGGGATCCTATCCCGCCCCGTTTTT
>CAIRND010000377.1 GCA_903879825.1 uncultured Geobacteraceae bacterium | reverse complement strand
GGCCGGGCAGAGATAGCCCTTCAGATTGAGATCTGGGTCGGCACTCAGAATCTCCATCGGAACCGGCATGGTCTTATGCGAAGCGAGGACACAATAGTTGGTGAGTTTTTGCCGGGCAGCTTCAAGAATACTGGCGGCAATAGTGGGGGCGGTGGTCTCAAAGCCGACGCCCAGAAACACGATGCGACGCTGCGGATTGTTTTTGGCGAGGGCAACCGCGTCGAGCGGTGAGTAGACGATGCGGATATCGGCACCACCGGCGCGTTGTTCCATCAGGGATGAATGGCTGCCGGGAACGCGCAGCATATCGCCAAACGTAGCGACAATGGCGCGTGGATCGGCGGCACAGGCCAATGCCTTGTCAACATAGCCGATCGGCGTGACGCAGACCGGACAGCCGGGGCCGGAGACCAGCCGGACATTTTCGGGCAGCAGCGTGCGGATGCCGTATTGGTAGATCGACATGGTATGTGTGCCGCAAACCTCCATGAAGTTGACCGGGGCCGGCAGGCGCTCTGCCATGCGGCGGATATTCGCCGCCATGTTCTGCACCAGATCACGATCGCGGAATTCATCCTGAAAGTTCCTGCCGCCTTTCATGCCATGTCCTCTTCTGAAAAAACTTCCCGCATCAAGCGTATCGTCTCTTCGGCATATTCTTCATCCAATTTTGAAATGGCAAAACCGGCATGGACGATGACGTAATCACCAATCGCGACCTCTTCGCCCAGCAGCATGGAACTCGCTTCCCTCTGTACGCCATCCACCTCGGCGACGAAGCTGTCGCCATCTTTACTCACTATTTTCATCGGGACGCCAAGACACATATCAGATACCTCTCCTTGCTGCGATTGCAGCCTGCCCCACCGCGATGCCGCCGTCATTAGGCGGTATCAGGCGATGGGTGAAAACGTGTAGCCCCTTTTGGGAGAGGGCAGTATATATCATTTCAGTCAAAAGGCGATTCTGAAAAACTCCACCCGAAAAAATAACCCTGTTCAGGCCGGTAGCAGCGGCAATCCGCAGGCAAACCTCTGTTGCGGCAGATGCGACTGTCTGATGGAAACGATGTGCAATCGTTGCAGAGGGGATTCCATGGGTGATGTCGGCCAGAATATCCGTGAACATCGGGGTAAAGTCCACCTGGAGCGGCATATTTTCATGGTGCACGATAGTAAAAGAATACTCCCCCCCTTGTGAAGGGTAGTTACCCCCCCCCGCTTGAGAAAGGTGGTTATACCCCCCCGCTTGAGAAAGGTGGTTATACCCCCCCGCTTGAGAAAGGTGGTTATACCCCCCCCTTTGAGAAAGGGGGGCCGGGGGGGATTTGCTTTTGAAGTCAGAATCCGCTTCCGCCAACGCCTCAAGTTCAATCGCACCCTGGCCGTCATAGGAAACGGTGTGGCGCAGGTTGAGCAGCGCTGCGACGGCATCAAACAGGCGTCCGCAGCTGGTGGTCAGCGGCGAATTGATCCCGCGCCGCAGCATCTGGGCAAACAACAGCCGTTCTCCCTCCGGAAGGATTCGGGCCACCGGATGATCGATCGTAAATGCAGCGTCACCTACAGCCTGATACAGGTAGGAAAGAGCCATGCGCCATGGCTCGCGTACTGCGGCATCTCCCCCTGGCAGCGGTACTGGCCGGAAGTGCCCTGCGCGCCGATAGCCGTCGTAGCCCCCCACCAGGAATTCCCCCCCCCAGATTGTCCCGTCAGTTCCATAACCGGTGCCATCAAATATAATGCCGATCGCTTCGCCATCCAGGCCGTTTTCTGCCATGCAGGACGCCATATGGGCATGGTGGTGCTGCACCCGTATCAGCGGCAGGCCAGAATCCTCAGCGTAGCGGGAGGAAAGATAATCCGGGTGCAGATCACAGGCAATCCGTGCCGGTTTGATCGCCAGTAACCCGGACAGATGCGAGGCGATGTGGCTGAAAGAGTCAAACGTTGCGCTGTTCTGAAGGTCGCCGATATGCTGGCTGAGAACGGCGCGGGTGCCATCGGCGCAGCAGACGGCACTCTTCAGCTCGGCTCCGACCGCCAGCAGCGGCGGAACCGCAAAGGGAAGGGTGACCGCACGGGGCGCATAGCCCCTGGCACGGCGATAAAAGAGCGGTTTCCCCTGGAAAACGCGCACGACAGAATCATCACTGCGGATATGGATCGGCCGGTCGTGGAGCAAAAAATAATCGGCAATGCCTGACAAGCGCTGCAGTGCCTCGTTATCCTCAAAAGCCACCGGTTCATCGGAAATGTTGCCGCTGGTCATGACGAGTGCGGTGAAATTGTTTTGCATGAGCAGATGGTGCAGCGGCGCATAGGGCAGCATCAGGCCGAGCCAGCCGTTATGAGGGGCGATCAGTGGCGAGAGCAGTGTGCCGTGGCGTTTTTTGACGATGATTATCGGAGCTTCCGGAGAACAGAGCAGTCGCTCTTCCCTTTCATCCATCTGCACTAGGGTGCGGGCTGTTTCAATATCAGCAGCCATGACGGCAAAGGGCTTTTCATCACGTTTTTTGCGTACCCGCAGCCGTTCGACTGCGGCGTGGTTGCAGGCATCAACCGCCAGGTGATACCCGCCGATCCCCTTGACCGCGATGATCGCGCCGTTTTTAAGATGCTGGACCGCCTGAACAACCGCCTCATCTCGCGCGGCCATGATATCCCCCTGTGCCGTGATCAGGCTCATCTGCGGTCCGCAGGTATGGCAGGCAATCGGCTGGGCATGGAAGCGTCGGTCCAGCGGATTTTGATATTCATCCTGGCAGTCGGGGCAGAGCGGAAAACCGGCCATGGTCGTGTTGGGGCGGTCGTAGGGGATGGCGGTGATAATGCTGTAGCGGGGGCCGCAGTTGGTGCAGGTTATGAACGGATAACGGAAGCGGCGGTCAGTTGGGTCAAACATTTCCCGCAGGCAGTCGGAGCAGAGGGCGGAGTCAGGCGCGATCTGGATGTCTGGCTCGCCATCAGTGCTTGGGAGTATGGAAAATCCTTGGGTGGCACTGACCGAAATTTCCTCTTTGATGATAGTGTTTATGTCCGCCAATGGTGGTGCTTCGCTCGATATCGCACATTCAAAAGACGCCAATAGCTCAGCCGAACCCTGAATTTCAATCTCTACCCCGGCAGGGGAATTGCGCACCCATCCGGATAATGCTCTGTCGTTCGCCAGCCGATATACGAAAGGGCGGAAGCCGACTCCCTGGACGATGCCGTTTATTTTATAGTGGTGGCGGGTTAGGGCCATGGTTGAAAACTCCAAAGTTATTTTCGATAAATGGAGCAGCGGTATTACTCTAAATTCTGCAAACCTCACCACAGAGTCACGGAGATCACTGAGAAAAGTTTTTTATTTCCAATACATTATAGTTGATACACTAATACCTGGCTTTCACTTTTAGGGTGAACCAAATTTTTCAAAAAACTCAATATATTCTCTGTGTTCTCTGTGACTCTGTGGTCGAAGTGCCGTTTTAAGGATTACTCCTCTGTTGCAGTGCCGCCGTCGCCCGTTTCGTCCTCATCTCCAAGCAGAGACGTCGGGAGCAGGGCGGTCACATCGCTGGCCGGAAGTTCCTGCACGTCTTTTAGTTTTCTGCCGATGGCCCGTGATCTCATTTTTGCTTTCTCAATGGTATCAG
>CAIRND010000376.1 GCA_903879825.1 uncultured Geobacteraceae bacterium | reverse complement strand
ATCAACCGATGCCACTAAACCGGATGTTACTGCAAATGGTAAATGGTTCGCGGTCTTTGCTTCAGGTCCTACTGGACCGATTGATTCATCGGTACATCGCTTTATGGGCAGATCCGACCAAAACCTGAAACTGTTTGTTGTTGATTTGGGGGCTACCGTAACGAAAGAAACCCCTTTTGTGCTGGGTACTAATTATTGGGTTATAGACACCGGCATCACGGAAGCTTTTGGTGGTAGCGTGGTGAACGGGGCTATTGATGTTGATCGGTGGAGCAGTGGATTGGATGGTAACTATCAAGATGACGTGCTGTATGTTGGATATAGTAAAAAAAGAACTGATAGCTCTTCAGGCGAGGTCTCCTGGACTGATGGGGGGGTTGGCCGGTTATTGACTAAAGAAAGCACAAACCCGTCCGAGTGGGTTTTTAGTAAGGTAATTGATGGTATCGGTCCGGTTACTACCGGTATTTCCCGGCTTCAGGATCGTAATAATAAAAAGTTGTGGTTATATTTTGGCACCGGACGTTTCTTTTACACGGGAGACGATACTTTGAATGCGACCAATAATCAGCGCTATCTCATGGGGATTCAGGATCCGTGCTACACTACCGCTAACAAGATAGATCCGGCATGTTCAGTTAACCAAATGACGCTTGCTAATCTTAAAGATCAAACTTCAAGTATCGCCTCGGCCCTGTCAACGAGCGAAAAAGGTTGGTATGTAACGCTTGATGCGAAAAATGATGCTGACAGTCTTGGTGCCGAACGTTCAATTACTGATTCAGTAGCGCTGACAAATGGGGCTGTCTTTTTCACTACATTCAAGCCGACGACTGATGTATGCAAGTATGGCGGCTATTCGTATATTTGGGGTTTCAATTATGCGACAGGGGGCGCTGCAGCTGGAGCTGCCTTAACGGGCAAAGCTCTTGTACAGGTATCGACCGGTGCTTTCGAAGAGGTTACGCTTAGTACGGCCCTGACAGCAAGTAGCGGGAGGAAGATGGGCTCCCCCATGATAGGCAAACCGCCGGTAGATGCACCGCCTGTTGTTAGCAATGCCGCTAACAAGCCAGCCAAAAAGATTCTTCATTTACAGGAAAAGTGACATGAAACGATGCGCTGGATTTTCACTCATTGAACTAGTGATTGCGATTGCAATTATGGGAATAGTCTTGAGTATTTCTACTCTTTCATTTAACTCCTGGACCAGAAAAAGCACTATTGAAAAGCAGACACGCGAATTGTTCACGGATATTTCTGAGGCTCGCACCAATGCGTTTACACGAAAAAAAGTGTATGGAATTGTGTTGCAGCCAACCAGCTATATTATGAAAAGCTACAGTTCAGAAGTCGAGTATAGTTCCAGTGCCGCAGCGGTTGCCAATGGAGTTGTCATTGAAACTAAAAGCCTCGAAAACGGTCTTAAAACAGCGAGTGGTAGTGATATTACTGACACTGCGGTTGTCTTTGATACCACTGGATTTACAACCAGCTGGTTTTTAGGTCTTACAGCATTCGTTGGAGCGGTTACTGAACCGGCAGGTCTTAATTGTGTTGTCATTTATAAGTCTCGGACGAATATGGGGAAAATTAATGGGACTAATTGTGAGTTTAGATAGTCGTTCAGGTTTTACCCTGATTGAATTCTGCGTTGCGGTTCTCATCATGATGGTCGGTCTTATGGGTCTTCTTCAGGCTGTGAACGTAGCAACTGCGCATAACCTGGGTAATCTGCTGCGCAACGAGGCGATCTCGGTGGCTGATGAACAGATGGTTCTGGCAAAAGCCTCCGTTTCGGATCTTACTACATTTACCAACCTTGCGAGCACTTCAAGCCTGATGAACAGAAAAGCCAGGGGCGGATTTGCTAATTACTCAATCAACCGTACGGTTACTTTGGCCAGTGCCAATTCTAAAGAAGTTGCAGTCAGAGTGTCCTGGCGTCACAGAGGCAACAAAAACAATCACTTAATTTCATCACTCGTTGCAAACCCATCACTATGAGACAGGTGCGTTCTGCCATGAATAACAACAGAGGGTTTACCCTGCTGGAAATGATAGTCACCATGGCGCTTGTCATCGTGGTCATTATGATAACCGGGTCGGCGTTTGAGTCTATTCT
>CAIRND010000375.1 GCA_903879825.1 uncultured Geobacteraceae bacterium | reverse complement strand
CTGGATTCTGGGTTATTCTGCAGGGCGCTTCCCTCATCGTAACCGTAGGAACGATGATGCAGCAGTTACCGGAAGGTCCGCTTCCGTATGGATTTATTTCTGCAACTGAACCGCTGAGAATAGGTCTCTGGAAAGAGAAACCACTTCGGTCTGTGCGGATACCTGCCGATTCTACCATTCCTGCTGAATATGAAGCACTGCCATTTCAAGGACCTGACATGCAGTTGGATAACGTTCTGGCAACTATTGCCGGCCGTGCTGCCCAGATATTGCACTGGGAGAGGCGTAGTCGTTTCTGTTCCCACTGCGGAGGAGAGTTGGTCAGAATTCCGAACGGGTGGGGTAAGAATTGTCCGTCATGCGGCGATGAACATTTCCCTCATATTCACCCCTGCATTATCGTATTGGTCAGGCGCGGTTCTGATCTGCTGCTGATCCGCAATGCCGCCTGGAATACGGGTCGCTTCAGTCTGGTGGCTGGCTTTCTCGATTTTGGAGAATCACTGGAAGAATGTGTCCAGCGCGAGGTGCGTGAAGAGGCGGGGATAGAGATAACCAACATACGCTACGTAGGGAGCCAGTGTTGGCCCTTTCCCAGTCAGCAGATGATCGGATTTCTGGCTGATTATGCCGGTGGTGACGTTATGCCTGATGGAGTGGAAGTTGTTGAAGCGAGTTGGTTTCATGAGGATGCCCTTCCAATGTCGCCGGGAGGAAAACGAAGTATATCCCGCTGGATTCTTGATACCTACCAAAAATATGAGAAGAACATTTGATGCGGTAATAAATTCGTGTAGATTTATGCAGAATACCTCGGTGATGATCTACACAATATGAAAATTGGTATGAATGATTTTTTGAAGCTCTTCAATTTTGGTCATGGCGTGGCGGATTTGTTCACGTTCCGCAGCCGAAAGTTGGTAGGGATTGAGATAGTACGAATCGCTCTGTATTCCTTTCAGTGCCTTTATCTGTGTCAGAATACGCTGTTTAGTGAGGACGTGGTAGGCTTCGACGAGATCACGGGCAAAGGATGCGGAAAAACTCCCTTCTGCCTCAAGCCGTGAAATACGTCCCAACGTACTGGTTGCCGGGATACTCTGGCTAATGGACAGAATACGGATATTCATAACCAATGGAGCCCATGCCAGCAATTTGATGTTAAATTCACCCTTGTGTTCACCGCTTCCTTCGGTCCAGATACGCTTCATAAAGCCAAGGGCCAGCTGCATTTCTGTCGCAGCCTTTGCCATTCCCCATAGAACCTGGAAATGATCACGTTCCATGTCTCTGATCATGTCTATTAATGCGGAGGCAAGTTTCTGATCACCTGCGACAAAGCGTGCATCTGACATCACGATCAAATCCATGATGTTTTTGCCGATATCCTCTACTTCATACCTGACTATGGAAAAGAGACGCTTACGCCATTGACTGAAAGAACCGCGCCAGGTCTGATTGGTTGGCATAATATCGCCCGTGCAGCGCATGAAACCTGCCTCTTCCAGGTGGTCAACCAAGCGGGTTGAGAATTCTATAAAGTAGGCATCAGCCTCATCACCACCTCCGTCACCATAGACAATCATGTTATCCTGATCTGTAATAAGAGTCTGTTCTTCCCGCCCGTCACTTCCCATGCTGATAAGTGCAAATGGCACCGCCGGGCGCACAAAACCAGCCTCATCAAGCTCGGTAAAAACTAACTGCATGACACGGCAGGCAAGAAGATCGCGATAGTGGGTACATGAACGGTGTAACTCTTCTACGGAGGGGGCAAGTAAAAAAAGGTCTAACTCTAGCTGGTTGAGACTCTCATGAATTGTTTTAAGTGCAGGTCCACTCGTCGTTTCTATGGACGAAACAAGCCGATCACTTTCCGTTCTCCAGTTGGCAATACGGTCATGATCTGATTTCACCGATGTCAAAATCATGCGCAGAAACGGTTCGATATCCTCAACCTGACAATAGCGCGTAATTTCGGTCACTGCGGGTAATGTTTGTGGGAGAGAGTATGCTGTCATCATAGTCATATATTGTGAACTCCATACAGCGGAACTGCCTGATACATGGTGGTACTATACCACAACCTTTGATAGATATTCTGTCTTTCGTTGTTATTTTTATAAAGGTATGCGATAGGATAATCAATTATTCAATTAGCCTTCGGAGGATTTCATGTCGAACCAACGTAACAACACTGTTGGCAACCTTCTGGACGAGATGGCGCGTCGCTATCCCGACAACGAAGCCATGGTCTATCCGGAGCGTGCCCTGCGTTACAGCTACAAACAGTTTAACGACATCTGTCGTCAGATAGCGAAAGGCCTAATGAAGCTCGGCATCAAAAAGGGCGATAATATTGCCATTTGGGCATATAACGTTCCAGAATGGTTACTGCTGCAATTTGCCTCCGCCAAAATAGGAGCTGTTCTCGTCACGGTAAATACCAGCTACAAATCAGCTGAACTCGAATACATTCTTAATCAGTCTGACTCCACTTCGCTTTTTATGGTTGGATCTTTTAAAGACACCAACTACGTAGAAACCCTCGCCGGGGTCGTTCCTGGATTGGCCAGTTTTGAACCGGGAAAACTTGATAGTCCTCAACTGTCCTACTTAAAAAACATCATTTACATTGGCAATGATACTCCAGCCGGAATGATCAATTTCGACAGTATCATCACAAGGGGGGAGGGGGTGTCAGACGCCGAACTGGCGGCAGTTGAGGCAACCCTGGACTGCCACGACACCATTAATATGCAGTACACCTCCGGTACCACCGGTTTCCCCAAAGGGGTTATGCTGAGCCACTACAATATTGTCAACAACGGCTATAATATCGGCGAATGCATGAAATTTACTGAAAAAGACCGTCTCTGTATTCCGGTACCATTCTTCCACTGTTTTGGCTGCGTCCTCGCTGTACTTGCCTGTGTCACCCATGGTTCTACCATGGTCCCCGTAGAAATATTCGACCCGCTCAAAGTTTTGCAGACGATCGAGAAGGAAAAATGTACCGCTGTTCACGGCGTACCGACCATGTTTATTGCCGAACTTGAACACCCCGATTTTGCCACCTTTGATCTCCGCAGCCTGCGTAGCGGTATTATGGCCGGTTCTCCCTGCCCGACGGAAGTCATGAAAAAAGTAATATCTTTGATGCACGCCAGCGAAATCACCATCGCCTACGGACAGACGGAATCATCCCCCGTCATCACCCAGACCCGCACCGATGATCCTGTCGAACTGCGCGTTGCCACTGTCGGTCGCTCGCTCCCCGATGTCGAAGTCAAGATTGTTGATATTGAATCCGGTGCAACCCTTCCCCCCGGCAAGCAGGGAGAACTCTGCACTCGCGGTTACCATGTCATGAAAGGCTACTACAAAATGCCCGATGAAACCGCCCGTGCCATAGACGTTGATCGCTGGCTACACACAGGCGATCTGGCTATCATGGATGAAAACGGCTATTGCAAAATCACCGGGCGGATCAAACAGATGATCATTCGGGGCGGAGAAAATATCTACCCGCGCGAAATCGAAGAATTCCTCTACACCCACCCCAAGGTTTCAGACATACAGGTCTACGGCGTCCCTGATAAAAAATACGGAGAGCAGGTTATGGCCGCCATTATCCTCAAAAAAGGGGTGGAGATGAGTGAAGAAGAGGTAAGGGATTTCTGTCGTGACAAAATCGCCAACTACAAAATCCCTAAATATGTGACATTCGTTGAGGGTTATCCGATGACCGCTTCCGGAAAAATTCAGAAATTTAAAATGCGGGAAATGGCGATCAAGGAGCTTCAGTTGGAGGAGATTGGGACTACGGCTTAGTTTTCTTAAAGAGGAGGCGGGCAGTCGGCATTTCACCGATGGTGCTCTCCTCCGAAAAGAGAATTTCACCATTATATGTTTCGAAAAGTTTAACCAATTCTCCCGGTTGTAACAGATAAGCCGCGCTATGATTTTGCAGGAGCTGTTCCGAGGCCATGATTGTATCAAAAAGCAGGAGACCGCCCGGATGTAATGCTGCAACTTCACCGGGTATCAATTCCCTCAGCAGAAAATTGAAATTGAGGATCAGATCGTATGTTCCTTCAATAATATGTGAATCAAGATCAACCCTCCGAAAATCAACATCCAGCCCATTTATTTCTGCCCGCTTACGTCCCTTAGCAAGCCCAATATCCGAGATATCAAGCCCCGTCGTCTTAAATCCGTGTTGAGCCAGGAACAAACTATTTCGACCTTCGCCGCAGGCAATATCCAATGCGTCAAAACCGGGGGTCAAACTTATTATTCTTTCGATCTCACGCGACAAAAAAGGAGAGGGGCGCTCACCAAGAAAAGAATCCTGTGATTCAAAACGACTATTCCATTTAATTCTGTCAGCTTCCATGTCAGTAATCTTCCTTCCTGATGCCATAACGCTTTATTTTGCGGTACATGGTAACCATATTCATACCTGCTTCACGTGCTGCCGAGTCGATATTACCGTTATTTCGTTTTAAAAGGCCCTTCAATAAATCCGCTTCAAAAAGTTCCAGGGCTGTGGTGTAGGGAACATTCTGGTCCACCTGCCCGGCTACACTTGAAACAGGGCTACCGCCAGGAGCAGATTCAATAAACTGTGCCAGTGTATCGCGTGAAATATATTCCCCTGATTCCACCGCCATACATGCTTCAATCACATTTTTAAGCTGCCGGATATTTCCCGGCCAGTCAAAGGTGCACAAGATTCGCAGGGCTTCACTGTCAAAGCCTTTAATTGCTGTTTTGAATTTCTGGTTTTGGAGCATGATAAAGTGGGCGGCAAGGAGCGGTATATCGCTCGTTCTATCCCGCAACGGCGGAAGGTGGATATTGACTACATTCAGGCGATAGTAAAGATCTTCACGAAAAGCTCCCGCTTTTATCGCTTCTTTCAGATCAGAGTTGGTAGCCGACAAAACCCGAACATCAACACGAGTAGGTGTTGTATCACCAAGGCGGTTAAACTCCTTCTCCTGGAGAAAACGGAGCAGAGTTTTTTGGACATTCATCGGCAAATTGCCTACTTCATCAAGAAAGAGGGTTCCGCCGCGTGCCGTTTCAAGTAAGCCGGCGCGATTCTCGTTCGCTCCGGTAAATGCTCCTTTCTTATAGCCGAACAGTTCGCTTTCCAGAAGATTTTCCGGTAAAGCACCGCAATTAATAGCAACAAATCTTTTATCCCGGCGGGGAGAGTTGTAATGGATGGCTTGTGCAATCAGCTCTTTGCCGGTTCCTGATTCACCGGTGACAAGAATAGATGTATCGCGTACGGCAACTTTTCCAACACGCTCCAGCACTGTTTTAAGGCCATCACAGGACCCAATTATGTTTTCAAAACGGAACTTATTTTCAAGTTCAGCCCGTAGTTCACGATTCTCTTCGAGCAGATGCCGTTGCTGCAGTGCATTCTTTACCCGGTAAACCAACTCATCCGGCTCGAACGGCTTGGTCAGCATGTCGTAAGCACCTTTGCGAAGCGCCTGAATCGACATTTCAACGGTGGCATAGGCGGTGATCATAATGACCGGAATGTCATGTTGCTTGGCCTTAATTGCCTGCAAAACTTCCATACCACTCATACCCGGCATTTTTATGTCGCTGATGACCAGGTCCCACGCAGCAGCCTTGAATTCCTCAACCGCTTTTTGAGGCGAGGTGTACGAGCGCACCAGATAGTCATGATCCAATAGAATCTGCTCCATCATCCGGCAGAGTCCCGCTTCATTATCAATAAGTAAAATACGTTTTTTGTCTGTCACTTATAATTCCTCTCGCTCAGTCGGCAGCATGACGGTAACGCGTGTTCCCGTTCCGACAGTACTGTCAATGTGAATCTCGCCATGATGCTGTTCTATGATCTGCCGGGTTATGGCCAGGCCCAATCCCGTACCGCGAGCTTTGGTCGTATAGAATGGTTCAAAAATCTTTTCCAGAGACTCAGCCGGAATACCACTGCCGCTATCGCTGAATGTAATGCGCACATGAGTGGTATCGACCGCCTCGGTTGTAACGGTCAGGCTTCCTCCGTCAGGCATGGCACCGCCGGCGTTAAGAATAAGATTAATTGTTACCTGGCGCATCTGATCGCCATCTAATTCAACAAGAGGCAGATTGTCAGCCAGATTGGTAAGGATAGTTATACCGCGCATATCGGTATGATTGGCGGCAAAATCGATAATCTGCTGGAGTAGGTCATTGATATCAGTTGGTTCAAGTGTCGGTCGTGGTGTGCGGGCGTAGGAAAGCAGATCCTGGACAATTTTTTTGCAGCGCTTACTTTCCCGCTTTATTTCGTGGATGTATTGATAATTTGGGTCATCTTCACTCATTTTACTTTCCAAAAATCCTGCATAGCCCAGAATAATTCCTAGCGGGTTATTTATTTCGTGTGCAACGCCCGATGAGAGCACACCCAGTGAAGCCATTTTGCCCTGTTGGGCAAGGTTTGTCTCAATTGTTTTGTTGCGCTGAATAATATCAGTCATACGATTGAAAGCGCTGCACATTTCAGCCAGTTCATCCTCACCGTTAACCGTCATCCGTTCGTCCAAATTTCCGCGTTTGACCCGCTTGATGACAGACATCATGTGTGTGATCGGACGGGTGAAAATTGTTGAAGCCCAAAAAACCAGTGCCGTAGCAGCAGCTCCGACTACCAGAATCAAAAGCGCCATGCTGACGAGGATATGAGTCTTTATTTTGTGGGCTTCCTGATAAAATTCATCTTCATATGAACCCACGGCGACGATCCAGTCCCATGGTGCGAAATATTCATAGCGGACAATTTTCATACGGGCGGCCGAATCAGTACTGTTTTTCCAGGGGTATCGAATCCAGCCACTTTTCTTGTTACGCATCTCCTGGATGAAGTTGTTACCGTTCAAATCCTGGGAGTTAATCAGGTTTTTACCTTCCGAATTGGGGTGAATTGTAAAAGTACCTTTGCTGTCCATACAGAAAATGTAGCCACTCGCACCAACCTTCTTGGCCCGAATGCTTTCTTTAAGCTTCGCAAAGGATTGGCGTTCAAAAGCTGCATCCCCAATCGTTTCGTCCAGATAACTTCCGGCCGCAATTATCCAATCCCATTCCCGAAAATATTTATAAGCGACAACTTTGGTGCGGGGCTTTACATCGCCAAGAACAGCATTACGCCAGGGATAGGTTATAAACAGTGTCTCTCCCTCTTTACTGGCCCGGGCCGCAGTACACATTTCACGAATGAAAAACCGGCCGTTTTCATCACGTTCATCAAAAACGTTTTCTCCTTCACGAGCTATATGAGCAACAAGATCACCACGACTTGACATCGCGTAAATATAACCGCTTTCTCCAACATTAATTTTTTTCAGCGCTTGTTGCGCCTCGTGCTTGGCTGATTTGAGATCAAGCTTACCACTTGAGTGAAGGTTCTGCTCTGCTGTGACGAGGTTATATGAAAGTGCGGTGAGTGTTGCTAATTCATTATTGAGATTGCGTGCTTTATCCAGTTTATATACTTCAAACTGTTGATGATGAGAACTGAGCAGGTCTATGCAGAATTCAGACAGGTGTTGAAGATCATCCTTACTGGTTTTGGTAATGCCACGATAGGCCTGTTCATTGGCGATATAGCCAATTACCGCCGCCACAACAAAAATAGGAATAATTACCAGTGGCAATACTAACGCCAGCAGTTTTCCACGAAGCTTCAGTTTGTTAACGAGAGAATTCATTGTACCCCGGTGATCTGAACCAACATGGAAAATATGCTGATTGCTTCACTTTACAAGTGAAAATGTGGCAAGTATACAAGATTGTTTCTGCTGTCTCATTGGTTGTGACGGCATATTTGAAAATTGCCTCTCACTGCAATTCGGTTTATAAGGTATGTTCAGGCGAATTGCAACCGCCTCAGCTATCAGACTTTTTGCTCTGAATCAAATTTACTGCCAAAGGTGTCCTGTCATGTCCAAAAAACGTGTTGTTATTGCCGGTATGGGTTTTGGTGGCTTGCGGGCTGCAAAAGCTCTTGCAGGAAATGATGTTGAATTAATAATGGTTGACCGTAATAATTACCATCTATTCCAACCGCTTCTCTATCAGGTAGCCACCGCTGGACTTGAAGAGGAAGCAATAGCCTATCCACTGCGCAGCATTACCCGTCATTGGCGGGGCGCTTCCTTTCTGCTTGCAGAAATCAGTGGTATCGACCTGGCTGAAAAATGTGTACTCACTGATGCAGGTCCAGTCCCGTACGATTATCTGGTTGTTGCCGCCGGCAGTCGCACCAATTTTTTCGGAATGGAGAGCGTCGCAACGCATGCTTTCGATCTCAAACGACTTGATCAGGCAGAAGATTTGCGCAACCACATTTTGATTATGTTTGAAAAAGCTTCCCGAGAGACTGATCCGCAGCGAAGATCTGCATTACTGACTTTTGTGATCGTCGGCGGCGGGCCAACCGGAGTTGAGTTTGCCGGAGCACTACGAGAATTGATAGTATATGTCCTCTCGCAAGATCTCCCCTCAATTTCCGCTGCTGATACCAGAATTATTCTTGTAGAAGCAAGTGATTCACTACTTACTGCCATGCCAGGTGATCTTCGCCAGTATGCACATGATAAGCTGAGGGCGATGGGGGTTGAGGTTCAGCTTGAGAGCCGGGTTGTCGGAGCAACGGCACAATCAGTTGAGTTATTTGGAGGAACTGTAATTGCTTCACACACACTGTTTTGGTCGGCCGGGGTTGCGGCAGCAGAACTGGCAGGTTATATCCAGGGAGTTGAATGTGGCGCTGCCGGAAGAATTATTGTGCAGCCAGACCTCAGTGTCAAAGGACATCCAGAAGTGTTTGTCGTGGGAGATATGGCGTGCCTGCTTCAAGAAGGTGTGCCATTGCCGATGATGGCACCGGTAGCAAGCCAGCAGGGTGATTATGCCGCTAAAATGATACTTGCTCGCGAGCAGGGAAAGACACTGCCCCCTTTCCATTATTTTGACAAAGGCGCCATGGCGACCATCGGCAG
>CAIRND010000374.1 GCA_903879825.1 uncultured Geobacteraceae bacterium | reverse complement strand
GAAGCCAGCGCGATCTCAAATGCTGCTGAGTGGTTGCGTTTACCAGAGCGAAGCTTTTCGCTATAACTTTCCGGCGAATCATTAAGTGTTTCACTGCGTGCCACCCATACAACGTCCAGCGCACGGGATCGGAGCCGCACGGCGTACTGGTCAAAGAGCCGGCCCACCGCATCCGCCTTCCCCGTCAATAAAAGTGCGATAACATCCCGCATGAATTCCCGCAGGTACGGCTCAACGCCTCGCGAACGAAGCCCACTCCCCTTGATGACAATCCTGCCGTCATACTCCAGCAGTGCGTAATTTTTAGCTTTATAGGCGAGCATGGAGCGATAGCGCCCATCCAACTCTACTTCGATTCCTTCCGGCAACTGCTGAGACAGACGGCCCACCAGAGCCTGTTCAGCGTCTTCATCTGCACAGGTATTCGGCGGTTTGAAATAGACGCCATCCGTATCCACCTCCACCGGCATGGCGCCCTCAGACACGAGCAGGTCGATTATATTTCTGATCGTAACACGGCCCAGACGGGTTACCTCCGCAGCGGCCGCCGGATCGGAAAAGTTGTGGCGAGCCGCCCCTAAATAGCCGTAGAACGAGTTAATCAGCACCTTAAACACCTGTTGCAGCGCCTCAAAATAGTGACGTTCGGACTCAAGGCAACATTCTCGTGTCGATCTCTTGGCTCCAAGGCGAAAACGGCGCAGGTCTGCCAACATCGGCAGAAACAGTCCCAGACTGTCCTTTACCGGGGCAAGACGATATGCCAGCATCAAAGAGGGATAGAGCGAGGCGACGTCACAATGAACAATCGGACCGATAATGCCCTGAAATGTGGACTCCGTATAACCACCTTCAAATGGCGCAACGCCGGGAGTACGAGCGGGGATCGCATGACTGTGATGCAGATACTCACGTAGAAAGAGGGCGTTGATGCGGGTGGCATTACCACGGATGACGCAATTTTGAAATGAATAGGGGAAGATACGACTCTGTAAGAACCAGGGATAACCAAGCAGGCGGAACAGGGAGAGCGTTTCCCGTGTGTCATCCAGGTTATAGCGGTATAGCTGTTCCGGATCATTCTGAAATGTCGCCGAGATATCCGCGCCATCCAGATAAGTACGCTCTTCTTCCGCAATACCAAAATGTCGTGCCACCGCTTTTAGCCCGTGACTTTCAAGATTACGGCCACCGAGATCATACAGCTGCACCAGAAAGTACGTATCAATAATGTGGCGACCGTACACATCCCAACGGGGGTATTCAAGCGTTTTTTCAGCCAGACTCCAGCGGGCATGGGGGGTTATATGCGGTGCCGATCCGTTGCGGCCCCAATCGAGCTTGATGCCGTGCATCCGGGCTCGTGTGCCGATGTATTCAAGGTCGAAGCGGAAAATATTGTGGCCGGTAATAACATCCGGGTCACAGCGATGTATTGCAGCGTTTAACGCCTGTAACAGCGCCGGCTCAGACAACTGGTCACCGCGCAGCACGATTTCTTCGCCATGGGAATCTTTCAGGGCTATTGAGATGATCCGGTCTTCGGGACGCTCCGGATTCGAAAAGCCATACCCCACGGCACACGCAGTTTCGATATCAAGCGCCAGACAGCGAAGTTCGGAGAATTCCATACCTTTAAAAAGCGTCGTGCCGCTGGCAAGCATATACTGATGGGAGAGATCAGGCAGAAACAGATAGGGTGCATCGGGAGAAGAATAGCTTCTACCGGTTTTTAATGCCAAAAAATCGCGGGCGGTGAGGCACTCGCTCCAGGAATCAAATAACAGCTGGCAGCGGAAGAAATCATCACCGGACAATTGCCGAACGGCACATGGTACCCGGCAACCGGAGACGAGGCCGGGATCATTGACCAGAATAAACGGCTGAAACGGTTCATCCTGAAAATGGACTCGGCCGCCGGACCGAAAAAAGAGCCGGATAAAGTGGCCGACCGATTCCACCGCGACCAGACCGGTTCTTTCGTCACGTCCATAGAGGAAAGGGTTATGTTCTATGGCGCTAGTTGGCATGGTGGGAAAGAAATCCCCCTCAGTCCCCCTTTCTGAAGGGGGAGGCTTTAACCCCTCTGACCATAAACGGGGAGGTTATAAAGCCCCCCTTTATGAAAGGGGGGTTGGGGGGATTTACTTTTACAGTCCTGCTTTTTCTTTCAGGAGAGCGGCTTTGTCAGTCTTCTCCCAGGAAAATTCAGGCAGCTCACGGCCAAAGTGACCATAGGCAGCGGTTTTGAGATAGATCGGACGAAGCAGGTCGAGCTCTTCGATGATCGCACTTGGACGCATGTCAAATGTTTCGCGTACCAGAGCTGAAAGTCGCTCTTCCGGCAGCACTCCGGTGCCAAAGGTATTAACCATGATCGAAACCGGTTGTGCCATGCCAATAGCGTATGCCACCTGAACTTCGCAGCGATCACAGAGACCGGCGGCTACCAGATTTTTGGCAACATAGCGGCCCATGTAAGCAGCCGAACGGTCAACTTTTGAAGGATCCTTGCCGGAGAAAGCGCCGCCACCGTGGCGCCCCATGCCGCCGTATGTATCGACGATGATTTTACGCCCGGTCAGGCCACAGTCGCCCATTGGTCCGCCAACAACAAAGCGGCCGGTCGGGTTAATAAAGTAACGGGTTTCGGCATCCAGCAGGTGGGCAGGAATAACTTTTTTGATTACTTCCGCAATAACTTCTTCTTCAATGCGGGCGTGGGTGACATCAGGGGTATGCTGGGTGGAGATAACAACCGTATCGATACGGCTCGGCTTGCCATCAACGTATTCAACGGAAACCTGTGATTTTGAGTCTGGGCGCAGGAAATCAAGCTTGCCGGATTTACGTACTTCAGCCAGTTTGGCAACCAATTGGTGGGCCAACTGGATCGGCATCGGCATCAACTCCGGTGTTTCGTTGCAGGCATAACCGAACATCAATCCCTGGTCGCCGGCTCCCTGCTCTTTGTGTAGACCTGCTCCTTCAGAAACTCCCTGGCAAATATCTGGGGACTGACGGTCCACAGAAACAAGCACCGCACAGGTATCAGAATCAAAGCCTATTTCCGAGTTAGTATAGCCAATATCCTTAATCGTCTGACGAGCGATCTCGGAATAATTAATCACTGCGTTTGTGGTGATTTCACCGGCAATAACGACCATACCAGTCGTAACAAGTGTTTCACAGGCTACGCGTGCCGTAGGATCCTGGGTGAGAATCGCGTCGAGAATTGCGTCCGAAACCTGATCGGCAACTTTGTCAGGATGCCCTTCTGATACGGATTCGGAGGTGAAGATGAATTTTTCTGCCATGACGGTAAACTCCTTTAGTTATGTTATGTTTTCCTACCTGATTGCTTGTATTGGCCCGTGAAAATATCGCCAGCCTGCTGTTTTGTCAAGTGAAGATGGAAATTTTTATATTCCGTTTGACTTCATGCCGATGAATTGGGCACTATGTCAAAAATACGTGTTATTTCCAGGGCGGGTGCCATGTCAAAAATACCATTTTTTCTACTGGGCTTTCTTATTGTGACGGTTCTTTATTCGACATCAACTGCTGCCACCAAAGTTCCTGCCGACGTTTGGAACTATTACCATTTCGACGGCAGCGCCTTTACGCCCGGCCCGACCATTGATGGCAGTGCTTTTGTGGCGATCCGGGAAAACGTACAACCGGTTATTCTGACCGCTCCGGCGGCACAGATTGAACCAATCGCCCTTCCTGTCGGTGCCGGAGCCATTACCGGGATCTGCTACATTCAAAGTTCAGGCGGTAAGCTCGCCAGCGGCAGCGGTTTTAAACCCTATCCGCGTCTGCCACTTCTCATCTCCACCGGAGGCAAGCCATTTGTCACGGTACAAACTGACGATCACGGTTATTTTGTGGTGGTTTTGCCGGCAGGGACCTACTCCGTCGGCAGCGGACCAATTACCGCCGAAATAACGGTCGAACGCGGCATAACAACTCTTGTCCCGTTACGGACCGGCAAAAGGATGGTTGATTAATGAACAGTTTTTTCGCGCGCCTTATTCTAGTTGCCGTTGCCCTCTTACAACTTAGTACATCCGCATATTCCGGAACTTTGGACAATTATTATCTGGAGCAATTCGGTGAGTCAAAAAGTGCTTCGCTGCAGAAAGCGGTACTGTCGCTTCCAGCAGATGTCCAGGAATCGGCCCGTTGCGGTATGCCGCTTAAACGTGCTCTCAAACGTGACTGGAATCTATTGGAGCTGACGACGCAGAAAGTTTTGGCTAAGCAACTGGCACTGCCGGTTGTGACAAACGCTGCCACACCCTTAAATTCTGCAGGTGGTCATTTTATTATCCATTATTCCTCCAGTGGAGCGGAGGCCCCAAACATCGCCGTTATCAACAGCTACACCGGTCTCGGTCTGACAAGCCCAATTGACTGGGCAGTAAAAGTTGCAGAAGCCTTTGAAACCGCATATTCGTACTATAATGGGACTATTGGCTATCATATGCCGCCACAAGTTCCTGATCAACGCTACCACATCTACTTGACGTCCCTCTCTGGTATAGGCGAGTACGGCGAAACCGACAACTATTATCAGGACGATCTTTACAACAATGGCGACAACTCCATTGTTTTTTCCGGGGCTTTCAACCACTCATCCCCTTCCTACATTATTATTGATAGAGACTTTACCAACAGCATTTTCAAACCGGGAACATACACCCCACTCCAGAGTTTGCTAATCACCGCAGCCCACGAATATCACCACGCCATACAGTTTGGTTACAATTACTATTTCGACACCTGGTACGCCGAAGCAACATCAACCTGGATGGAAGATGAAGTGCATGACAGCGTTAACCAGCTTTATAGCTATATTCCCGCCTGGTTTACCCAGAGCAGATTATCTTTGGATACCCCCGTGAATCTCTCAACGGGTGGCGGCTATGGTCGTTGGATCTTCAACCGTTACCTAGCAGAGCAACATACGCCAGCCATGCTTCGAGGTGTATGGGAAAAAGTGGCGGCGCTTGACAGCCCGAACGGATATTCAGACATCCCCATGGCGCCGGTACTGGATAGCCTACTGTCTTCCGACTATGGTAGTTCTCTGGGTAACGAATTCTTCGGTTTTGCCAAACGGGTCTACACACGGGCGTGGACGGATCACCCCTCAGAAATAGATAAAATCCATACTTACGCACCTGTCACCACCTACAGTACATATCCGGTTAGTGCAACTTCCGTGACGCTGTCGCATTACTCGTTTGCGTATTACAAATTTTTACCCGCATCAAGCGCACCCTATGATTTAAAAATTACCGTGGCTGGAACTAGCGGCATCAAGGCAACTACGTTCATAAAAAGCGGTGGTGGACTTATCAGCGAGTATACGTTTCTCAGCGAGAACATGAACGTGAACGGCGCCAGCATTGTCATTCCAGGTTTCAGTTCCTCCAGCGAAGTGGTATTGGTCATTGTCAATGCCACGGCATCTGACAATCTTAACGTTAGTCTAAGTACGGATGGAAGTACGGTCTTTCCTGTAAACGGCAGCTGCGGCAGTGCGAACAACAGTGTTTATTCGACATTCCCTACTTTAAACCTTTGTAGCTCTGGTACCGCTTCAGCAGCAGCAGGTACTGGGCCATGGAATTGGAGCTGCTCTGGCTCAAATGGTGGTGCAACAGCAACTTGTTCTGCATTCATAGAGACACCAATACCAACTGAAAACATTACCGTAACCAGCGGAAATGCAACCATCACCCCCCCCAGTGCTTTACCAATTTCTGGCCCTGAATTCCAAAGCTTGGAAACCACAAAACCATCCAATTTAATTGCAACCGCCGCAGTTACCTTTACGCTAGTCACCTCTAGCGGCGGGACAGTGAAAATCCAGGTTGTGCCTGGGGATGTATCTTGGCCACCTAACCCGGTTTTCTATCTTGTGAAAAACACTGTATGGACTAAATTGGTTAAGGGGGCAGATTACCTCATTGATAGCAACAATAACTTAATCCTCTCACTCTCAGGAATAGGAATAAATAAGGCTGTAGCATCATCCACTGACACTCGCACACTCGTAGTCGGCACCGAATTGCCAAGCACCACCGGGACCGGTTCCAGCAGCGCCGCCTCTGGATGTTTCATCGCCACCGCAGCTTATGGTAGTTATCTGCATCCGCAAGTACAACTACTACGTGATTTCCGCGATCAGCATCTGCTGACTAACGCTCCTGGCCGGGTTTTTGTTTCTCTGTACTATCGCTATAGCCCACCGCTGGCCAATTTCATTGCCCGACATCCGTTCCTGCGAGGAGTGACTCGTCTCGCATTAACACCGCTTGTCGCTGCCATTATTCATCCGCTGATAGCGCTTATGTCCCTGTTGCTGTTCAGCGGAGCGGTGCTGATGGCAAAGACACGCCGTGCCAAAACTATCCTCCTGAACGTAGACCCTGATCTTAGTAGCACCACATCCTGCATATAAGAGAGAAACCATGACCACCATTACCAAAACGATTCTGATCGCCTGTGTATGCACCCTTCCAACCCTTGCTTTTGCTATCGACAAACCTGCCGAGGTAACAGTAGCAGCTCCTCAGCAGACCGCCGTAGCGCCACCGATCGAGGCGTTACTAAAGCCGGCGGCCGTTCCGAGTGCACGAATCGGTTTCGTGGATATTGTCCGTATCGGCACCGAATCAGAACGGGGTAAAGCACTCAGGACCATGTTGAGTGCCAAGAAGGACAAACTTCAGAGCACGTTCGAAAGCAAAAAAAAACAGCTTGATAAATTGAAAGCATCTATTGAAGCAACGATTGCAAAGTTAACCCCGCAGCAGCGCGAAGCCAAATCTAAAGAGTTCCAGAAAAAACTTGAAGACCTCCAAAAACTGGCTCAGACATCAGAAGGGGATTTTATCGCCCTACAGGAAAAAGAAACTACGTCACTTTTTGAGGCGATTGAACAATCAGCCGTCGCTCACGGCAAAGCGAACGCTTTTAGCGCCATCATAATCAAAAAGGATCTGCTCTACGCCAGCACCGCTGTTGACGCACAAGATGTTACCGATGCCCTGATTAAAGCGCTGAACCAGTCCGATCAGAAAAAATAGAATCCGGCCGGGTGAGTTGTTCCCACTCGGCCAACTTTTCCAGAGCTTCAGCACTAGTGGTACCGCACATCTCCCCGCTCGGGCGCAGGCTTCGGCACACGGGTGGGCGTTTTATATTGTCAAAGAGCTGGCATCGGTTGTCAGCCGTTAATTGAATGCAGCGTACTCCTGCCGGTTTTCCGTCCATCATGCCCGGAATCGGCGAGGAGATTGATGGAGCAATACAGCAGGCAGCACATCCTACCCGACATTCCATATTAAAATCCCCCTCAATCCCCCTTTCGTAAAGGGGGAGGCTACCTTCACCACCAATACAAAACCAGATTTTACCCCCCTTTTTTTGAAAGGGGGGCCAGGGGGGATTTGCTCTTAGTACCGGTACTGTTCTGCCTTGTACGGCCCTTCTTTTGGCACGCCGATATAAGCGGCCTGTGCGTCAGTCAGCACACTCAGCTGCGAGTTAAGTTTTTTCAACTGCAGACGTGCCACTTTTTCATCAAGGTGCTTAGGAAGGACATACACTCCGACCGGATATTTACCTGGATTGCAGAACAGTTCGATCTGGGCAATGGTCTGGTTGGCGAAGGAAGAAGACATGACGTAGCTCGGATGACCGGTACCGCAGCCAAGATTTACCAGACGTCCTTTGGCCAGCAAGATGATGCGTTTACCATCAGGGAAGATGATGTGATCTACCTGTGGCTTGATCTCGTCCCACTCATATTTTTCGAGAGCTGCGACTTCGATTTCGTTGTCGAAATGACCGATATTGCAGACGATGGCCTGATCCTTCATTCTGATCATATGATCGTGAGTGATGACGTGGTAGTTGCCGGTACAGGTGACAAAGATATCCGCTTTATCGGCGGCGTATTCCATGGTAACAACCCGGAAACCTTCCATGGCCGCCTGCAGAGCGCAGATTGGATCAACTTCGGTTACCCATACCTGGGCAGAAAGTGCCCGCATAGCCTGAGCAGACCCCTTACCAACATCGCCATAGCCGCAGATCAGTGCAACTTTACCGGCAATCATTACGTCAGTGGCACGCTTGATACCGTCTACCAGTGATTCGCGGCAGCCGTACAGGTTGTCGAATTTGGACTTGGTCACGGAGTCGTTAACATTGATAGCGGGGAATTTCAGATCGCCGCGCTCATGCATCTGGTAGAGACGATGTACGCCGGTGGTGGTTTCCTCGGTCACACCCTTGATCTCTGCCAGGCGGATGGAGTACCAGGTCGGATCAACAGCCAGCTTGGCTTTAATGGCGGCGTAGAGAATCGTTTCTTCTTCTGAAGTAGGCGTATCAAGAACAGAAAGATCTTTTTCAGCACGTGCGCCCAGATGCAGCAGCAGGGTGGCGTCGCCGCCATCGTCCAAAATCATATTGGAGAAGCCGCCATCGCTCCATTCAAAGATGCGGTGAGTGTAATCCCAGTACTGCTCCAGTGTTTCACCCTTAACGGCAAAAACCGGCACACCTACGGCAGCGATGGCTGCGGCGGCATGGTCCTGAGTCGAAAAAATGTTGCAGGAAGCCCAACGGACCTCTGCACCAAGTGCGGTCAGAGTTTCGATCAGCACAGCGGTCTGGATGGTCATATGGAGCGAACCGGTGATACGGGCGCCTTTCAGCGACTGTACTCCGGCAAACTCTTCACGAATAGCCATCAATCCCGGCATTTCTGTTTCAGCGATCTGAATTTCTTTGCGGCCCCATGCGGCCAGGGTAAGGTCTGCTACGATGTAATCTTGTGCCATGTTGAATCTCCTTTGGTTGTAGAGAACGCCCATTACCGGGCACTCTGGTTATTCTGATTTTTTATGCGGTTTTGGACAAGCAATGCGCAACTCTTTTCTGTGCTGTCCGACCACTTCTGAAATTGTATTATATCCGGTTGCACAGACTTCATTGGCCGTTTTGTAGCAGACATTCCATCCGCTATCGGCATTACACGAAATCAGGTAGTCCGTTTCGCCGTTCGGCCGCTTTATTTCCTGAATGGATGAACAGCCTGAAATCAAGAGCAGCAGCAGTACTGAAGCGATCTTTTTTCCCATTTCAGCATCTCCTTTTTAACCGTTTTTGTGTATATTGTTTCTATCCCGCTGTTACCAGCAGTACCGCTTCCTGTCCGGCAGCCGCCTCGATCCGCTGGCTACTGACAGTGGCAAATCCTGCCGTTGCCAACCACGCACGCAATTCTTCCTCTTCAAATCCCAGCCACTGATCAGCCAGCTGTTCCCGCGCCGTTTCCCGTTCGTGCCTGGCAAGATCCGCCAGCAGCAATAAGCCGCCGGGGGCCAGTACGCGCCTGATTTCAGCCAAAACAGCGGCAGGGTCTGCGGCGTGGTGCAGCACCATATTGGCCACAACACATTCAACCGACGCATTCGGAATCGGCAGGTGACTCATCTCCCCCAGGCGAAGTTCAATGCTGGTGACACCATCGTCCGTCAGACGACGGCGCGCCTCTTCCAGCATGGCCGGAGAATGATCGACCCCAATGACTTTTGTCGCCCGCGACGCCAGTTCCGTTAAGAGCCCTCCGGTTCCGGTGCCGATTTCCAGCACGGTGAGACCTTCCGGCACCAGATCAAGCAGTCGCTGACGGTATTCGGGAACCGGCAGCAGAGTTCGCGCCAGATCGTCCCACTGTCGGGCATGCTGATCAAAGAATTCCTGACTGCGTCGTCGGCGTTCCTCAAGAACGGCCGCCACAGCGGTCAAATCCTGACTCCGTTCGGGCAATGCTTCCATCTCCCGTTCGAAGGCCGGGCGGATAGCAGCAAAAAAGCTGCGCCCCTCCCCCGCCCGGAAGTAACTCCAGGTGCCCTGACGTTTGACAGTCAGAACACCCGCTTCGGTCAGGATTTTAAGGTGCCGCGAGACCCGTGACTGCCCCATGTCCATGATGCGAGTCAGCTCCTGCACGGTAAATTCACCGGAGAGAAGGACTGCCGTCAAACGGAGGCGACAGGGATCGCACAGTGCTTTAATAGTTTCGAGCATGATATATCAGATATTCCAGTTTATATAAATCAATTTTTCTTGATATAACATAGTGAGAGCGGGGAGGTCAAAGGAAATATTGCGTTGGGGCGGGAATATCACTAATCAAAAGCGGTAGTTCAACCACAGAGCCACAGAGAACACAGGGATAATATTGAGTTTTTTGAGAAACGGGGCTCACCCAAAAGGTGAAAGCCAAGTATCTGTTATATCAACGATAGTATGTTGGAAAAAATAATTTTTCTCTGTGATCTCTGTGACTCTGTGGTGAGGTTTGCTGAATTTAGGTTAATCTCTTACCCGTGCACACCACTTTACAGCGGCAGCCAACAGGTTCGCAACCGCGCCAGTTCCCGACCGTCACGTTCACTTTCTATGCGGTGGGTAAAGCAACCGGTCTCATCCGTTTGTGCCGAACTGGCGATAATGGTGTCGCCGTAGAGCGCTTCAGCCCGAAAAGCGATTTCTACGGAGGCGAGACGGCAGCTGTTTTCCACCTCCTCAGGGACCGTCTCCAGTGCCCACCCGGCATACACCGTATTGTTCACATGCCGGTTGAGGTCCAGGTCACCCCGCAGCACGGGCAGACGTATTTCAAATTCTGATTTTTCCTGCACAGGCAGCGTACGGAAGGTGTCATCCAAGGCGCGTTCGGGATGAATCGGATACTGCGGCAGCACCTCAATCAGCTTAACCGGCCGCCTGGTTTTAAGGTTCAATACCGCCCATGACGTTGTCGCTCTGCCAATCAACGCCCCATCCTGAGCGAATATTTCGAAATCCCTTACCGTGAACAAATTGGCCCGGGCCGCCGGCCACGTCCGTATTCGAACGGTGTGCCCCCCACGGGGATAGCGATCCATCGCAAGATGAACCCGTGACAGCACCCAGGTATGCCCGCTTTTGCGCAGGTCGGCCACTGCCACGCCAAGCTGTGTCGCATGTTCTCCTGCGGCGGACTGCAGGTAATTGAGCAGTGCGACCGGACGGGCAAAACCATTCAGGTCGGTTTCGTAATATTGGACGCTATAATTCTTCTCGAAAATATAATCTTCACGGTTCGCACTGAGCGTAAGATTCGAATCAAGCATGTGTAGCCCGCAAAGCGACCTTGCTCACCTTACCTACACTGGTCTTTTCAATGGCATCCACAAGGCGCACTTTCAGAAGAACGACCTGTTTATTAACAAGCCCCTTGTCTGCATATTCCTTGACATGGTGGCTGACATCCTTCTCGGTCAGGCCACTGTCCGGACGGGCAATAACCAGTGCCAGAGGCCGCTCACCCCACTTTTCATCAGGAACTCCAATTACTGCAACCTCTGCCACACCACGATGATGGGCGATGATATCTTCCAGCTCCAGCGACGAAACCCATTCGCCCGCCACTTTAATAATATCTTTTGTGCGGTCGGTAATGCGGACAGAGCCTGACTCATCACGGACAGCCACATCACCGGTATGCAGCCACCCCCCTTCCCACAACCGCTCCGAAGCTTTATGGTCTTTGAGGTACCCTTGCGTCAGCCATGGCGCCCGCACCACAATCTCGCCGGAACTGACATTGTCCCTCGGCAGTTCCCGCAGTGACGCATCCACCACTTTCAGGTCAACTAACGGCAGAGATCGACCGGTTCTGCACCGGATAGCAGCCTGCTCTTCAGGCGACAGTTCCAGCATTTCCGGGGTAAGGTGGGACAGAGTCAGGATAGGACAGGTTTCGGACATGCCGTAGCCGGTAAAGACGTCAATACCCCGTCCAAGAGCCTCAACACAGAGAGCCCGCGACATGGCCGCGCCGCCGATAATCAGCTTCCACCCCGACAGGTCGATGCGCTGGGCATGCGGGTGCTTAAACAGCATGTGCAAAATGGTCGGTACACAGTGAGAAAAAGTAACCTTCTCCTTCTCCACCAGTTCCAGCAACAGATCGGGAACATAGCGACCCGGATAGACCTGCTTGATTCCCAGCATTGTGGCCACGTACGGCATCCCCCAGGCATGAACATGAAACATCGGGGTAATCGGCATATAAACATCCTGACGATGGATGCGGCCATGGTCCATGACAGACCCCATCACCGCCAGCATTCCCATGGTGTGGAGAACCAGCTGGCGATGACTGAAGTAGACCCCCTTGGGCAGACCTGTTGTTCCGGTGGTGTAAAAGGTGGTGGCGCGGGTACTCTCATCAAAGTCGGCAAAGTCGAAGTCAGGCAGAGCGGCTGTCAGCAGCTCCTCATACTCACCGGCAAAACGTATCGTGGAGGTCGGCGGCTCCGCTTCATCATTCAGCAGGACATAACATTTTACCGTGTCAATCCTGCCCCGTATCTGCTCAAGAATCGGTAAAAACTCCGTATTTACCAACAGGACATCATCCTCGGCATGGTCGATAGTGTACAGAATCTGCTCCGGCGAGAGACGGACGTTAATGGTGTGCAGCACCGCACCGATCATCGGCACGGCGAAGAAGCATTCCAGATAGCGATGTGAATCCCAGTCCATTACCGCCACCGTGTCCCCCGGCTTTACGCCAAGCGAGGTAAGGGCATTGGCCAGCTTTTTAACCCGCTGGTGCAGTTCTCGGTAGGTGTAACGAAACGTACCGCGATAGACGATCTCCTGATCCGGGGCATACACCACCGGACAAAGGAGCATGTTTTTGATCAAGAGCTGATAATCGTACGCAGACGGTGTGCTACAGGCGATACGTGAATCCGACATAAGCGGGGGCTCCTTGCATATGTGATAAAGTTTCTATTCGATT
>CAIRND010000373.1 GCA_903879825.1 uncultured Geobacteraceae bacterium | reverse complement strand
TCCCAACTCTCGAAGGTTATTGCTGAAATATTTGATCAGTTCTCGACCAAGATCGATAGCGCTCTGCCCGCTACCGGGATCACCGCTTCTAATGATCAGCGCCAATAACTCGGCGTCAGAGAGGGTTGCTGCACCCCGTGTGCGCATCTTTTCGCGCGGACGTTCATCCTCGGGCCACTCCTTAATGCCACCTGCCATAACACCCCCTATCACACATCACCACTACTACCCTTTGAAACCAGACATAACAGCAATAATCAAGCCGACACCGACAATAACGCGATACCAGACAAACGGTGCAAGGCTCTTTTTTTGCACAAAACGCAGGAGAAAGGCGACACTGATATAGCCGGTAACCGCCGAGAAGACAATGCCGACCAGCATTGGCATAACTTCTCCCGGCGGGATCCCATGTTTAAACAGATGCAGGGTTTTAAGCAGAGCGGCCCCCGCCACAATCGGCAGTGACATCAGGAATGAAAAACGGGCAGAACTTTCGCGGGTGAAGCCGAGCATCAATCCGGCAGTAATGGTGATACCGGAGCGGGACACGCCAGGAATCAACGCCAGGCATTGCAGCAGGCCGATAGTCAGTGCGTTGGCCGGTTTGATGTCGTCAAGCACTAAACGTTTGCGTCCCAGGAGATCAACTGCACCCAGTAGTAAACCGAATACAACCAGAACGGAGGCGATCAGCAGCGGATTGGAGCGGAAGATTGCCTCAATCTGATGTTCGAACAACTTACCGACCACGGCGGCTGGAACGGTTGCAGCGATAATCAGGAACGGCAGACGCCGGGCGGGTGTATTCAGGCGGCGTGCCGCGATGGCGTCGAAAAATGAGACCACCATTTCAATGATGTCCCGCCAGAAATAAAGTGACAGCGCCAGAAACGTCCCCAAGTGGAGTGCAACATCAAAGGTAAGACCGGATTCTGGCCATTTCAGCAGCCAGGGTACGAGAATAAGATGGGCGGAACTACTGATTGGAAGAACCTCGGCAAATCCTTGCAGGGCGCCCAGGACGGCAGCATGAAACAGATTCATATGGTACTCCTTTAGTGGAAACGAACGCAGGATACTGCAACCGGGCGGCAAAGGCAATCCACGTTGTTCTCATTAATGGCACTCATGAAAAAATTTAGTCTGTAATCGCAGCGGAAAGTATGATATTGAACACACGCTTTAATCGCACTGTCGCACAAAATTAACGGAGGCGTTCGCCATGTTTGGACTTATACCGAAGGAAGAAAAATTTTTCAAACTTTTCAAGGAAATGACTGAAAATATTATCGAGGGAGCCAAGCTACTGAAAGATATGCTTGATAACTTTGAAAATCCGGCGGAAAGCCAGCGACGGATCAAGGATATCGAGCACAAGGGCGATTCCCTCACACATGAGATTATTCAGATGCTGAACAAAACCTTTGTAACACCGCTTGACCGCGAAGATATCTACTCATTGGCATCAAAGCTTGACGATATTCTTGACCTGATTGATGCTTCGGCACAGCGGATCATTATGTATAATGTTGAAGCAATTCTTCCTGAAGCCAAGTCACTCGGGTTCATAATCCTGCAGTCGTGCCACGCGGTAGACAAGGCCGTTGCCATGCTCGGTAAAAAAACCAACGAGCAGATTTTCGCGGCCTGCATCGAAATTAATTCGCTGGAAAACGAAGCTGATCGCGTTTCCCGCGAGGCTATCAGCCGACTGTTTGATGAAGAGAAAGATCCGATCCAGTTGATAAAATGGAAAGAAATTTATGAAACGCTTGAAAAGGCAACCGACAGGTGCGAAGACGCCTCCAACATCCTTGAAAGCGTGGTGGTAAAGAATGCTTGAGCCGGCTTTTATTATGCTCTGCCTGGTGATTCTGGCAGCACTGATTTTCGACTATATCAACGGTTTTCATGACACGGCCAATGCAATTGCCACCTGTATCTCGACGCGTGCCCTGTCGGTCAAGTCCGCTATTATGATGGCAGCAGTACTCAATTTTGCCGGAGCAATGATCTCTACCAAAGTCGCAACGACCATTGGTAAAGGAATTGTAGACGCATCAAATGTAACCCAGATGGTTGTGTTGGCAGGCATAATCGGTGCGATTGTCTGGAACCTGATTACCTGGTATTACGGCCTGCCATCTTCATCTTCACATGCTATTATTGGTGGTATCTCAGGGGCCGTGTTTGCCCATGCCGGGCTGAGTGCCCTCAAGTGGGCCGGACTCAAGAAGATTATCATGGCGTTGATTTTCTCCCCGATCCTGGGCACTGCCGTTGGTTTTATCTTCATGCTAATCCTGTACCGGATCTTCCGCAACAGCGCCCCCAGTGGTCTCAACAAAAACTTCCGCCGACTGCAGGTCGCTTCGGCAGCCTTAATGGCTTTTTCACACGGTACTGCTGACGCGCAGAAATCGATGGGGGTCATTACCATGGCTCTGGTCAGCTTCGGTGCTCTCAAAACTTTTGTCGTGCCGTGGGAGGTTATGGTGGCCTGCGCGACTGCTATGGCGCTCGGAACCGCCGCTGGCGGCTGGCGTATCATCAAAACTGTTGGACGTGACTTTGTCAAGTTGCAGCCGGTACACGGTTTCTGCGTAGAGACAGCCTCTGCCGGCGTTATTCTGGGGGCGTCAGCCTTTGGGATGCCGACCAGTACCACCCACGTCATCACTTCAACAATACTGGGAGTCGGGCTTTCCAAACGACTGACCGCCGTCAACTGGAATGTGGCAAAACGAATCCTGGTCGCCTGGATACTAACCATCCCCGCTTCCGCACTCATGGCCTATCTGACGTATCAGGTTATGAACCCCATTTTGGGGAGATAAGTA
>CAIRND010000372.1 GCA_903879825.1 uncultured Geobacteraceae bacterium | reverse complement strand
TTGATACCGACCTTCCAGAACAGCTGTTTCGCGCCCAACTCTTCCAGAATATCCCGGACCAGATCACAGTCACCGGCTGAGACGCCGGCCGAGGTGATCAGAACATCCGCTTTCAATCCCTCGCTGAGTTTGTCCAAATGGCTCTCCCGGCTATCGCGGGCAATACCGATAATGCGAGGTATGCAGCCGGTCTCCCGGACAGCAGCAGCCAGTGAAAGCGTATTGCTGTTAACTATTTCACCCGGCCCCGGTGTACGCCCCAACTCCACCAGTTCATCGCCGGTGGAGAGGATCGCCACCGTCGGCCGGCGATAGACCGGCACCAGCGCCAGCCCGAAACCGGCCAGCATGTTTATCTCCGGCGGACGGATCTGTGTGCCGCTCCGGACAAAGACCACACCGGAAGCCACGTCTTCGCCGCGAAAGCGGATATGCTGCGCCTTTTTTACCGGTTCTAACAAGGTAACTTCCTGGTGACCATCATCGGTTTCCTCAACAGGAATAACCGCATCACATCCGGCAGGAGTCGGCGCTCCGGTCATAATCCGCACAGCGCAGCCCTCTTCAACGCTGACCCCGTCTGCCGTAGCCCCGGCGGGAAGAAAACCGGTAACTTTCAGTGTACAGGGGGTCGTCACGCAATCCTGCCAGCGCACAGCATAGCCGTCCATGGCCGAATTATCCCACAACGGCAGATCCCACGGCGCGGCAACATCTTCGGCCAGCACTCTTCCAGTCGCTTCCAGCAGATGTATCCGCTCCACGCCTACGGTCTGCATACTGTCCAGTATAATCGAACGGGCTTGTGCAAATGAAACCATGCGGTCCTCCAAAAAAAAATTTGTCCTACAATAGCGGGAAGCAGTCAAATATACAATTCAATTGCCAAATGCGACATTTAACTTCGAATGGCATGTAATTGCGACAGCATAACCCCACCTGTCCTCCCCTTACATAAGGGGAGGGACGCGAAATGTCGTAGTGGTGGTTAAAAGATGGAGTTAATTAATCTGATTTTGACTTTAGCTCCCCTCTTAAAGATGAGAGGACCCAAGTGCGGGCCTAAAGGGTTGGGGGAGTTATGATACGGCCAGAATCGCAATTATGACGTACTACAGATACTTCCCAACAATCACATCCAGCTTCTGCCTGGTCACTTCAGGAATAACTGACCGGTCGGTAATGACCGCATACTGCATGGCACTGCCGCAGGCACAGGTGCGATTGCTACCTATTTCAGCCACCGCATAGCGGATGATATTTTTAGCCATTGCCACATTCTGGTGAATTATCTTGATAATCGCTTCGACGGTGACATCATCGTGCGAATCGTGCCAACAGTCATAGTCGGTTGAAAGAGCGATGATTCCGTAGCAGATTTCCGCCTCGCGGGCCAGTTTTGCTTCAGTCAGGTTCGTCATGCCGATGACGGAAGCGCCCAGACCAAGATAGGAAAATGACTCGGCGCGGGTCGAAAAAGCCGGCCCTTCCATACAGATATACGTGCCTCCCTTATGTGTGGTCGCCCCGGCCTGTTGGGCGGCGCTGTACAGTGTCTCGGAAAGATCTCCGCAGACCGGATCGGCGAAACCAACATGAGCTACGATACCATCACCAAAAAAAGTGTCGCGCCTGA
>CAIRND010000371.1 GCA_903879825.1 uncultured Geobacteraceae bacterium | reverse complement strand
TGACGAACCACTGGATAGATTTCAAGAATGCTGACGTAATCCTCATCATGGGGGCAAACCCCGCTGAAAACCACCCGGTATCCTTCCGCTGGATCATGAAGGCCAAAGATGCCGGTGCAAAAGTAATCTGTGTAGACCCGCGCTTTACCCGCAGTGCGGCCAAGTCGGATCTGTACGCTCCACTCCGCTCGGGCACCGACATCGCCTTTCTGGGCGGCCTGATCAATTATATCATTCAGAACAAACTCTACTTTGAGCAGTACGTGCGGGATTACACCAACTCCGCCTATCTGGTCAGCGGCGATTTCAAGATGCCAGGCGAACTGGCCGGCCTCTTTTCCGGTTATGACCCCAAAAAACGCAGCTATGACACCAAATCATGGTCATTCCAGAAGAATGCCGACGAAAGTGTCATGAAGGATCCAACCCTCCAGGATCCGAACAGCGTATTCCAACTATTGAAGAAACATTACAGTCGCTACACACCGGAACTGGTCTCAAAGACGACCGGCACTCCAAAGGAAAAACTACTGGAAGTATACAAGCTGTACGCCTCTACGGGAAAACCGGACAAGGCTGGTACGTCACTGTATGCAATGGGGTGGACCCAGCACACGGTCGGCACACAGAACATCCGCGCCATGTCGATTATCCAGCTGTTGCTCGGCAACATGGGTGTTGCGGGCGGCGGTATCAACGCTCTGCGCGGCGAATCCAATGTCCAGGGTTCCACTGACCACGGTTTGCTGTTCCACATTCTCCCCGGTTACATTCCGGTGCCATCGGCTGATCTGAAAGACCTTGCGGCATACAACGAAAAAAACACTCCCAAGAGCAAGGATCCGCAGAGCGCCAACTGGTGGCAGAACCGCCCGAAATATGTAACCAGTTATCTCAAGGCTATCTACGGCGCCAAGGCCACCAAGGAAAATGACTTTGGCTACGCCTGGCTTCCCAAGCTTGATCCGGGCATGAACGCCTCCTGGCTGATGATTTTCGACAACATGATCAAAGGTAAGTTCAAGGGTTTCTTTGCCTGGGGCCAGAACCCCGCATGCTCAGGTTCCAACTCAAATAAGGTGCGGAGCGCCCTGTCAAAACTGGACTGGATGGTAACGACCAACCTGTTTGACAACGAAACCGCATCATTCTGGAAAGGGCCGGGCATGGATCCGGCTACGGTGAAAACGGAAGTTTTCTTCCTGCCGGCTGCCGCCTCTTTTGAAAAAGAGGGAAGTATTTCCAACTCCGGCCGCTGGGCACAGTGGCGTACCGCCGCTGTCAAACCGCTGGGCCAGAGCAAACCGGACGCCGAAATAATCCATGAGCTGTTTCAAAAGATCAAAGCACTGTATGCAAAAGAGGGTGGCGCTCTCCCGGAACAGCTCACCAATTTGACCTGGAATTATGGTTTCAAACGGGCTGACGGCACCATCAAAAGCATTGATATCCATGCCGTGGCAAAAGAGATCAACGGTTATTTCCTTGAAGATGTCGAGGACAAGCCGAAACCTCTCAAGCCGGGTGAGAAGGCTCCACCGCCACCACCTCCTGGAACACCAAAAAAGTTGCTTGGCAAAAAAGGGGAGCTGGTAGGCGGTTTTGCCCAACTGCAGGCGGACGGCAGCACCTCCTGCGGTTCATGGATTTATTGCCAGAGTTATAACGAAAAAGGAAATATGATGGCCCGCCGGGTCAAGAAGGATCCCACCGGACTGGGTATGTTCCCTGAATGGGCCTGGTGCTGGCCGGTTAACCGCCGTATTATTTACAACCGCGCTTCGTGCGACCCTGCCGGTAAGCCGTATAACCTGAAAAAAGCGGTGGTTTACTGGAATCCGACCGCCGTACAACCAACCGGCGCCCTGGGTGCCTGGGTCGGCGACGTACCTGATGGGCCATGGCCGCCTATGGCCGATGAAAAGGAGGGTCGCAAGCCGTTCATCATGCGCTCGGATGGCGTCGCTGCCATATTCGGAGCGGGACTGAAAGATGGCCCCTTCCCTGAACATTACGAGCCGGTGGAATGCCCGGTACCGGAAAACTTCTTCTCCAAACAGATGACCAATCCGGCCAGTAAAGTGTTCAGCGACGCCAACATCAAGGAAGATGTTTTGGCAACCTGTGATGTACGCTTCCCGCTGGTAGCAACAACCTACCGTGTCACCGAGCATTGGCAGACCGGCGTTATGACCCGCAATACCCCCTGGTTGCTGGAGTTGCAGCCACGGCAATTCTGTGAGATCAGTGTCGAACTGGCCAAAGAGAAAAATATCAGCAACGGTGACATCATCGAAGTGTCCTCAGCCCGTGGCAAGATTGATGCGGTCGCGATGGTCACCGCCCGCATGAAGCCGTTCAAGATAGGAGACAGGTTGGTCCACGAAATCGGTCTTCCCTGGTGCTTTGGCTGGCATACCCCCGGAGTGGGTGACTCCGCTAATTTGCTGACCCCCACAGCGGGTGACGCCAACACGATGATTCCCGAAACCAAAGCTTTTATGGTCGGAATCGCGAGAAAGGGGTAAGTCATGGCCGATACTATCAACCAAACTACCCGCAAAGGGTTTCTCGTCGATACCTCCCGCTGCATCGGCTGTCGATCATGTCAGGTTGCCTGCAAACAGTGGAACAAACTGGAAGCGGACAAAACCGCCAACAAGGGGACGTTTGAAAATCCCCGTGATCTGACACCGGCGCTCTACAACCGGATCAAATTCATTGAAAAAGAAACCTCAGGCGAGATGTCGTGGTTGTTTTTTAACGAACGCTGCATGCATTGCGGTGATGCCGGATGCATGAAAGTCTGTCCGTCACCCGGGGCGCTCTATCGCACCAAAGAGGGCATTGTCGCCTACAACAAGGAAAAGTGTATCTCCTGCAAATACTGTGTGTCAGCCTGCCCCTTCAATATTCCCCGCTACGGTGCTGATGACAAGGTGTCAAAATGCCACCTCTGTATGGATCGTATCAGTGGCGGCATGACTCCGGCCTGCGCCAAGGCCTGCCCGACCGAAACGCTGAAATACGGCACACGGAGCGAACTGATTGCCAAAGCGAAAGCAGCTAAAAAAGTTTTGTACGGCGAAGACGATCTGAATGGCCTGGGAGTTGTTTACGCGCTTGAAGGACCACCGGAACAGTATGGACTTCCGGCAACCCCGAGTATTCCGCTGTCTATCTTCCTCTGGAAAGATGTCATCAAGCCGCTCGGCATCCTCGGTTTCTGGGGCAGCATCGGCGCTATGCTGCTGCACTATGTGACGATCGGTCCGAAAAAGATCGAAGAAGATGATGAAGGGAAAGGGGGCAGCCATGAGTAATTATATTGAGCGTTTCAGCACCAGCGAACGGGTTCTGCACTGGATTGTCACCGCCAGTTTTTTTACTCTGCTTTTGTCAGGACTTGGCCTGTATTCTCGCTTATTCAACGGATATTTCACCTTTTTCGGTGGCGGCCAAAATGCCATTCTGATACACAAAATGTGTGGTGTCGTTTTCTTTTTCAGCTCGTTGTACATGTATCTTAACCACAAAAAAGATATGTCCACATTTGACACAGATGACAAGGAATGGGTTACCAAACGTGGTGGCTATCTCTCACGCGATTCCGCCCACTTCAATATCGGTAAATACAATCCGGGGCAGAAATTATTTGCGATTTATGTTGCCGCCTCCACTTCAGTCCTCGGTGTGACGGGTGTTTTTATCTGGATGCCGACATCATTTCCGCGTTGGCTTGTTCAGGCATCTCTCCTTACTCACGGCCTGATGTTCGTCGCTTCGATCATGTTCGTAATCGTCCATGTCTATCTTGCAACCATTGGCAATCCTGGTACGCTTGATTCCATGCTGTATGGTGACGTTAAGCGGGGTTGGGCAAAGAAACATCATCCCAAATGGTACAAGGAGACGTCCGGAGACAACCCGTAACGTTCCGGCACCTAAACGGCACTTCAACCACAGAGTCACAGAGAACACAGGGACAATATTGAGTTTTTTGAAAAAACGGGGCTTCTCCCAAAAGGTAAAAGCCAGATATGATTTTATCAACGGTAATATTTTGGATATAAGAAGATTTTCTCTGTGATCACTGTGACTCTGTGGTGAGGTTCGCAGAATTCAGGATTACAGCTGCTTTGGTGAGGGCGGTCTGAATCAGGCCGCCCTTTATTCACTTTATTGCACAAAAGGAGTCTCAATGTCTTCCACGCAACAGAAAATATCCGCACTGCAACAGGCCGCGCAATCATCCCCGGAATACGCCGATATTGTTCCTCTGTTTATTGGCTTGTATGGCTACCTGGAGGGACGGGAAAACAGTACGGGAATTACTTTTGAATTGCCACCTGCCGAACCGGAAGAAAATGCCGAAAGTAATGCCCCTCTGTTGAGCTTTTCCACTCTGAGAATTGACCGGGAGCAAAACAACACCTTTGTACTCGGAACGATTGATCTGCTCAGTCAAAAAGGACAGGATAACATCGCCTTTCTTCATCAAATCGGCGCTGCTCTGCACAGTGGTGCACTTGACCCGCTCCCCCTTTATGGTGCAATATGGGAGCGCAACCGGGCGCCGATAAATGATATTTCCGAAAGGTTAGCGGTTCCCTCACCGCTCGTGGAATATATTTTTGAAATTCCGCTTAAGACCGCACTTGAGCAGTTCTCTGCCGGATACGAAACAGAAAATTTTGCCGGGTGGCAGGCAAGCACCTGCCCAATCTGCGGCTCCCGGGCAGGGATGGCTGAATTACGCGGGGAAGAGGGACGGCGCATGCTTTCCTGTTCTGCCTGTTCCTTCAGTTGGCCATTCAGACGTTTAGCCTGCGCCTATTGCAGCTGTGACGACCCCGAAAAACTGTCATATTTTAGCGCCGGTGCGGGTGCAACGCGAGTTGATACGTGTAAAGCCTGCAGTCGCTACATCAAGACCCGCGATTCACGCAAAGGTGACAACGACGTGCCTCTGGAAGTGGAGGATTTATTGACGCTCCACCTTGATCTGTTAGCGTCGCGGGAAGGGTTTGAACGAGGAAAATAATACTCCGCACACAGAGGAGAGAGTCTCATGGCCATTTTGAAGCAGGTAACTCTGGTTTTACTGATGCTTGCTGCGATTGCGCTTGCACCGGACTTTCCGGCAAACGCCGCCGTCTCAGCTTCTCAAACAATTATCAACCCGGCAGCCCCGAGAAAATCCCCGTATCCCCGTATCGTCATCTATACCGTTGCCTGGTGTCCCCACTGCAAGGAACTGAAGGAGTATCTGACCTCACGCAATATTCCCTTTATCAATCGGGATGTAGAACTTGAGGCTGCTGCCATGGAAGATTTAACGCAGAAATACAAATCATTTGGCGTGCCGGTAGTGGTCATCGGGAATGATCAGGAGGTGCTCAAGGGCTTCACCGGCGAGAAATTTGAAAAACTGTTAGACAAGATACGTTCCGGAAGCAAGTAATCAATTTATACCTGGAGGGCTGCACATGAAGTCATCAGTAAAATACTCTGTTATCGGTATGTTGTGCCTGGCACTGTCGCTCTACCTCTGCTGCGGGACAAGCAATGCTGACGAGCAAACGACCGGTGTTCGTCATCGCTCTGCCAAGGTGGGAGAACCTGCTCCCGCATTCAACGTTGAGGCCGTTTCAGGTAAGGACGTCAAAACGGTCAGCCTGGAGGATTACCGGGGCAAATGGCTGGTACTGTTTTTCTATCCGGCCGACTTTTCGTTTATCTGCCCGACCGAAATAACCGGTTTTAACAAGGAACTGGAGCGTTTCAAAGCATTGAACGCGGAGGTTCTTGGCGGTTCGGTTGACGGAAAGTTTGCCCATCTGGCATGGATCAAGCGCGGAGACCTGGGAGAGTTGAAATACCCGTTGTTTTCCGACATAAAGAAAAAAATGGCCAAGCAGTACGGGGTCTTGGATGCAAAAGAAGGGGTTGCCCTGCGAGGCCTGTTCATCATTGATCCAAACGGCATTGTCCAGTATCAGGTCGTTCATAATATGTCGGTCGGTCGGAGTGTTGAAGAGACTCTCAGGGTTCTGGAAGGGTTGCAGACGGCGAATCTCTGCCCCCTGAACTGGAAGCCGGGACAGAAAACCCTGAAGCAACCGTAGTAGGCATAGGAACCCCCTCATGATCCTATATGACGAAGACATTGCCCGCGAAATAGCAGACGATTTCCCTGAGCGGGTGCGACTGGCGATGCCAAAGCGTTTTGCCGATGTGGCAGGTGTCATTCTGGCGGGAGGCGATTCAAGGCGCATGGGGAGAAACAAAGCTCTTCTGGAGGTACATGGCGAGCGGATGATCGAAACAGCATACCGGCGCATGGCAGAACTGTTTGACGAGGTTCTGCTGATAACCAACTCGCCTGAGGTGTATGACTTTATCCCCTGCCGTAAAATTGCCGATATTTATCCCTGCATGGGACCGCTTGGCGGCATTCATGCTGCTCTCTCCTGCTGTACAGCCGACAGGGCTTTTGTCACCGCATGTGACATGCCGTGGCTCAATTCCGAATTGATCCGGGAGTTAAGCAGCATGCCGGGCGGTGTCGATGTCGTCATACCCGAAACACCCGGTGGCCTCGAACCGCTGCACGCGGTTTATGCCAAAAGCTGTCTGCCCAGGATGGAAAAGGTGCTGCAGGCCGGAGAACGGCGCATCATATCCTTTTTCGATATGGCACAGGTCAGGCTGGTGCCACGTGGCAGGGTTGCCGCCTTGGATCCTGATTACGCGTCGTTTCGTAATATCAACACGCATGAGGATTACCAGCAACTGGCGCAAAAAATCCACACTCAATCTGATCTGATCCCTGATCGTCATAGTCTCCAGGAAAATCTGCTTGCCTGAATTTACGCCTGAATTTCTTGACACTATTGGCGAATTTGACTACTGTTTTGACAGCTTAAGCTCAAATTTACGCGTTCAAAGGTGGCATATTTTATGAGTCCTCTGCTTCGCTTGTCACGATTATGTATTGCAGTCTGTTTGTGCGCCGCTGCTCTGAGCGGCTGCAGCGGAAAAAATGAGACACCACTTTTTGTTGAGTCAAATCGGAAAGCGGGTGAAGCGGAAGCTCCGGTCAAGGAGGTGCCGACCGATATCCTCTCCACTCAAAAAGCATTCAGTAACGTATCAAAAAAAGTGACTCCATCGGTCGTAAACATCTCAACAGTCAGCCGAAAAAAAGTTATTCAGCCTTTTTTCGAAGCGAACCCGTTTTTTGAAGATTTTTTTGGTGCTCCTCAAACCCGGCGCGATAAAAGCCTCGGTTCCGGTTTCCTGATCAGTACAGATGGCTATATCGTCACCAATGATCATGTCGTGCGCGACGCCGAGAGCATTCAGGTCAAGCTCTCCAACGATAAGGTTTATGACGCCACAGTGGTTGGCGGCGATCATAAAACCGACATCGCCGTAATAAAAATCAAAGCCACGGGACTTCCTACCGCAGTATTGGGGGATTCGGACAAGCTTGAGGTCGGACAGTGGGCAATTGCCATCGGCAACCCCTTTGGTCTTGACCGCACCATGACCGTTGGCGTCATTTCCGCCACCGGTCGCTCCAATATGGGTATAGAGACGTACGAGAATTTTATTCAGACGGATGCCTCCATCAACCCCGGCAACTCGGGGGGGCCGCTCTTAAATGTTTATGGAGAGGTCGTCGGAATCAATACGGCCATCGTGGCGTCCGGGCAGGGGATCGGCTTCGCTATTCCGGTCAACATGGCGAAACCGATATTTTCCCAGTTAATCAAAAAAGGGAGCGTCAGTCGCGGTTACATGGGGGTTACGATCCAGCCGGTAACCGAAGAACTGGCGCAATCCTTTGGGCTGAAGCAGGCGAAAGGCGCCCTGGTCAACGACGTCATCAAAGGTGGCCCGGCTGACAAGGCCGGTATCCGGCAGGGAGATGTCATCATCGGCCTGAACGGTGTTGAGGTCAAAGATCCCTCGCATCTCCAACGTGTCGTAGCCGAAGCGGGAGTCGGCACCATCGCGAAAATTTCAGTCTTTCGGGATGGTAAATCACTTGATTTGAAAATGACCCTGGCTAGTGCCGATAATGCTCCAAAGCAACGGCAAAGGGCGGAACGGGGTGAGCGTCAGCAGGATGGGGAAGCTGATCAGCTCGGCCTGATTGTCGAAGAGGCGGAGCAGGGCGGTGTAGTTGTTGTGGATGCTGTTCGTGGGGGAGTCGCAGCTGAAGCGGGCATAAAAAGGGGCGACATCATTGTTTCCATAAATCGCACACGGATCAACACAGCGGCTGAATACGCCCGCGTTATCGAACGGGCAGGCAGGCAGGGCAAGCTGACTCTTCTGGTGCGGCGCGGCGATGCAAGCATCTATTTTGCATTACGGGTAAAATAGTGCTATTGTGCCTCTCAACGTTATTCTATGGGGATATCATCCATGAACTTGATTGATAATCCGGATCAGGCCAAGCGGTTGTCCAGAGCAATTCTTTCCGATGTGGCCATATACAATAAGGAAAAGGTCGAGAGCGGCATCAAAAACGATAATATTTTTGATGTTCTCAAAGATGAGATCGAAGAGGGGCGGCAGCATTTTCTCTCCCGGGTATCAGCCAGCATAAACCCGGATCTTATTTACGAGATAGCCGTTGTTGATGTTCTGATCAAGCGGGCCGGTAAAATAGAATCACCAATTTGGTAACGGTCAGTCATACTAATTATTTCTGCAAGGCGTACCTGCCCCGGTGCGCCTTTGCTATTTATTGAGGAACTCCATGAATCATATTTCACTGATATTTCCCCCCGAAAACGAACCGTGCAGAATTGATCTTTTTTTGAGCCGTGAGCTTGAAGGCGAATCCCGTGCTGCGGTCCAGAGGTACATTGAAACCGGCTGTGTGCTGGTTGATGGTAATGCGGTGCGTACATCGCTCAAGCTGAAAGGGGGGGAGCAGATCGAGATCGATATCCCACCACCGCTGCCGGCCGTGCCACTTGCCGAATCAATCCCGCTGGACGTGTTGTATGAGGACAGCGATCTGATCGTGATCAACAAAGCGGCGGGGATGGTCGTGCATCCAGGTGCGGGCAACACCAGCGGCACTCTGGTTAACGCACTGCTCGCCCATTGCGACGATCTTGCCGGTATTGGCGGGGAATTACGCCCCGGCATTGTTCATCGTCTTGATAAGGGAACGTCAGGTGTTTTGGTGGCTGCCAAGCATGACCGGGCCCATCAGGCGCTGTCGGAACAGTTTAGTGTCCACACCGTCAAGCGTATCTATCAAGCGCTGATTTTTGGGTCTCCGCAGGAGGATACCGGCAAAATAGAAGGGATTATCGGTCGCCATCCGACCGAGCGCCTGCGTCTGTCCGGTACGGCCAAAAATGGTAAGCATGCGATTACCCGCTGGAAGGTGAAGGAACGTTTTGGAAGAGTTTCTCTTGTGGAGCTTCGCCTGGAGACCGGACGTACTCATCAGATCCGGGTACATTTGACCGAGGCCGGTTTTCCGCTGCTGGGTGATCCGCTTTATCCAGATGGCGGCCGCACCAACAACATACCCGATACCAAGCTGCGCGGCATGATCAACCATCTTGGTCGTCAGGCGCTGCACGCCCGTTGCCTCGGTTTTATCCACCCCACCAGCGGTGAATATGTTGAGTTTACAACGGAGCCGCCTGAGGATTTTCAGGCACTGCTGACGTATCTGCGGGAGAAGTAAATACCGCCATTGAGAGGCCGTACCCCATTTTTAGAGAAATTGCTGGAAAAAGGCTGAAAATGCCCATGACTCAATTTGCTATTAATCCGGCTTGTTCGCACAAGAATATATGATATAGTGGCCCCATGAAACCTAAAGAGAAGCACATACTTGAAACATTCAAGCAGATGCTGGAGCAAAGGGTGCATCTGAATACATTTGCCCTGTTCGGCTCACGGGCAAGAGGAGATGCTGGGCGATATTCCGACATGGATGTTTTGGTGGTAGTAGATCAACTGGATACTTCTACGGCGGATTACATCAGCGATTGTGCTTGGGAGTCTGGTTTCGAGAGCGGCATTGTGGTTGTGCCGGTATCTTATTCACGGTCAGAATGGGAAGGTATTGAGAGTCAATCTCTTTTAGCAGCTAACATCAGAGCCGAAGGAGTATTCCTGTGAAGCAGGAAGACAAAAGCACTATTATCATCTATCGGCTTGAACAAGCACAGATTGCCTTGGATGATGCAATTTATCTAAACACTGGTGGGCGAAGCCCGCAAAGCATTGTCAACCGTTGTTACTATGCAATGTTCTATTCCGCGCTTGCTCTTTTGCAGGACATTGGCAAGGCTCCCACCAAGCACTCTGGTATTATCAGTCTGTTCGATACTGAGTATGTACTGAAAGGAATATTTCCCCGAATATTGTCTAAAGATCTTCACAAGGCTTTTGAACTGCGGCAATCCTCAGATTACAAGGTAAGACCGACCTTGTCCGAAGAACAGGTAAAGGAAGAGATCGACAAGGCATCACGTTTTGTTGAGGCCGTAAAGAGTTACTTTCAACAATCTTCATAAATCCCCACCACGTATCATAATTCTCGCTTTTAATTCCATAGCAACAGATAAGAATGTCTAACTAACGGCAGCACCGCTCAGCGGAAAAAGCCGCCGCTTAACGGTGTGCCTTGTCACGTTATGCATAAAAAACGATGTGAATTTTCGTTTTTAGCGCGAGGTAAGCAGCTCTTCCTCCAGACGGAGGAGCTGCTCCAGATTCTGGCTCAGGTACACGGGGCAGCCGAGTTGCTCCGGTATTCGCAGGTCAACATCATAGCGATCTCCGACAAACAGCACAGCGTGCGGAGACAACCCGATTCTCCCCAATACCCCTTGTACCATCTCCTCATCCGGCTTACCCCGCCACGTGTCATCAATGGTAAAAATTCCGTGTACCACACCATCCAGACCAAGATAATCCATTATGCGAGTCGTCAAGACACGATTATTGTTTGTGTAAATATAGAGTGAATACTGTTGTGCCAAGCGTTCCAGCAGCCTGATTACCCGCTCATCGCGGACAAGATATGCCTCCGGCCGCAGGGTGCGTTCAAAAAAACGATGCAGCTCCTGCACGTTTCCCCCCAGCTCTGTACAGACGGCAGAGATCGTCTGAATCGTACCGCTCACCTCCGTAAGTCTGGCTCTGGTTGCGGTCATCAGCAACTCCGCATCATTGTGGCTGAGTCCCTTTATCCCGGCGATATATGATACGGAAGCATTCTGGATCTCGGCGGCAAAACGGTCGCATACATACAGGGTTCCGTCCAGATCGAACACTATCCCCTCAATCCGGGTGGCAGTGAAGGCTGACATTCAGCCTCCGATCCGGCGCTGGCAGAGTAGCGTGGGTGCAGCAACCCCCGCGGATTGGATCAATACCCGGAAGGTGTCACCCATCCCGCCATCAGGCAGGATCAGTTTTTTGAGTGTTAAGCGGAGCCGGAGCTTTTCTTCGTCAGAAACATCTGAACGCTCAATCTCTTCAATCTCTTCGACAATGCCGGCTGACATCAGGAAGCGATACTGTTCGCCAAACCAGACATTCTTCAGGCCAATGCTTTCTCCGCAGGCCATCAGAGTAGTGAAATCAACATGAGTGGTGATGTCCTGCAAGCCGAGACGGAGGTAGGGATTCTCTTCGGTCTGGTGGCGATAATAGCAGAGCAGCGTACCCAATTTACGCCGTGGGGTATACAGTTCGGCTGCGGTGTAGCCGTAATCGATTGTCAGGATAAAGCCCTGCTGAAGAGCAGTGGCGGCGGATGCCAGCCATTTTGGTGCATTCAGGTTAATTTCGGCTTGCTGAGCCGGATGCAGCACGACTCCAATCCGCAGCAGATATGCCTCAAGTTCCGGTGTGGACAGCTCGCCGGTCTCTTCGGAAAAAGCGCCGTCCATACAGACGACATAGATTTCCTTCAGCCCCTCTGAGGTCATGACAACGCGTTGAACTGGTAAAGCATCAATAAGCTCATTTGAGTAAAGGCAGCCGCTGAAGGTGAAACGTCCGGACGCAAACTCATCGGGAGAAAGCCAGCTGAGCCGGCTGATGTGGGCGGCGAGCATGTCGCGCTGCGCCGATTCAAGAGATGGTTCCTGTTCAACCAGTACCAGCTGCAGAGCGCCATACATCTGCTCTTCCCGCTCTGCCAGATAATCCATGATGTCACATGCCAGACGGCCATTGCCGGCGCCGCACTCCACCAGGGTAAATCCGGTCGGGCAACCCATGCTGCGCCACATCTGAGCCATCTCGCGGGCGAGTACCCGCCCGAAGGCGGCGTGCACGGTGATGCTGGTATAAAAATCCCCCTCGGCACCGACTTTACGCCCTGCTGACGTATAGTAACCAAGTCCCGGTTCATACAGGCAGGCCGCCATAAATTCGGCAAAAGTGATGCGCCCCCGGGCGGCAATGCGGGCGGTGATGATCTCATTGAGCGGTGTTGTGTCGATAGTCATGTGAATCCGTACTCCCTCTTTCAAAGTTAAATCAGATGTAACTGCTCAGGTCATGAAAGCAGAAATGCAAAACCAGTTTCACACGGAGGCACAGAGGCACAGAGGCACAGAGAAAACCAGGATAAAGATCATAAAGCCTTAGGAGTAAGCCAAAAAGATTTTATTTTGACTTTCTCCGTGCCTTTGTGCCTCCGTGTGAGTTGCCTTTGATTCGTTTTTGATCTGAGCAGTTACATCAGAAAATAATATCAAGCGCTTTTTTAATCACTTCCCGTGCCAATATACGTCTCGCGTCTGGTTTCAAGCAGCCGGATGATCGAATGCAATCGACCCGCCGGGGAATATTTTTTAGCCGGTTTTCATTTCTGCATGGTTCTCCCTTGCCGAAATATAATTAATCGCTACAATGGGCGCACTATTTCATCTGTGGCGGGGAGCATTGTAGCGGTTTGAGCCATTTAGACAACCAATTTCTGACCTATACGGTCATGCTGCATGACTGGCTTAACCAGCCAGGATATCTGTCACTGTTTTTTCTGAGTTTTCTTGCTTCAACGCTGCTGCCGCTCGGGTCTGAATGGCTGCTGGTGATGATGCTGGTGGGTGGCTATGATCCACTCCCCTCGGTTGCCGTTGCCACGGCCGGTAACTATTGTGGCGCAGTGATGACCTATCTGATCGGGATATGGGGCGGCAGCTGGCTGATCGAGAAGGTTCTGCGCGTTTCCCTGCAACAGCAGGATCGAGCCCGGATCTATTACCAACGTTTTGGGGTGTACTCGCTGTTATTTTCCTGGCTGCCGATAATAGGCGATCCGCTTTGCCTGGTGGGGGGCATGGTACGGGTAAATTTCGGACTGTTTTCACTGCTGGTGGCTGCCGGAAAACTTGCCCGCTATGCTGTTGTCGCCGTTATCACCGTAACAAGCGCTGGATAGAGGAGAGGTGCCAGAAATGGAAGACATATTTCAGTTTGGAGCCGGCCAGAGTCAACAGCAGCGCTACAAGGGCTATGACCGCATTATGGGTAATATCTCCTGGTTGTTGATTGCGCTGGTAACACTTGATATAAAACTTTCTTCACCTGAAAACGACAGCATGGTTTTCCTGGCCGGGTTCTCGGTGGCACTGTTTCTCTATAATCTCAATGCCCGTTATGGGGTGCTTTCGCGTAAATACGGGGCCCTTAAGATTTTCATCGACCTGATGGTTTTTCTCACCTTTATTGTGGCGGTCTGCTGGTATACCGGCAAAATAACCAGCCCGTTCATGTCACTGATTTACCTGATCCTTATGGCAACCGCGTTGACACAGGGGCGACGGGTGACCTATTTCATGGCCGGTCTGGCGATCACATCCTACATTTTGCTGGCATCCGCCGACTTCCGGGAGCTGAACTATTACCTGACTCATATCATCGAGCTGTTTCCGTATATGCTGATAGCCCATCTGGGGGCGACATTGGCGGGGGAGAATGAGGCGGCGCGGTGCGAAGTTGAACGTTTGTCGCTGACAGATGATATCACCGGCCTCAATAATATGCGC
>CAIRND010000370.1 GCA_903879825.1 uncultured Geobacteraceae bacterium | reverse complement strand
GGTTACAACCTGTCGGTGGCGGTCTGGGTTGGTTTTATCGCCCTGTACGGCATAGCCGTGGAAACCGGTGTGGTGATGGTAATCTATCTGCATGAGGCGCTTGATAAAAAGCTGAAAGATGGCCCCTGCACGGAACAGGATATCTATGACGCCACTTTTGAGGGTGCTGTTCTCCGCCTGCGACCAAAGCTGATGACCGTGGCAGTGGCGCTCCTCGGTCTGATTCCGATCATGTGGTCAACGGGAACCGGTGCTGACGTAATGAAGCCGATTGCTGCGCCGATGATCGGCGGAATGATCTCTTCAGCCGTGCATGTGTTGATTATGACACCGGTAATTTTTGTTTTGATGAAGAAACGGGAATTAAAGAAGGGACTGTTGAAATATAGCGGGATGAAGCATTGATCGATACGCCACTTTCCGCTTTTTCAGCAACATACGTACGAATAAAGAACCGCTGGCAGAATGTACCACTGCGTGATATTTTGCATGTAATTGAAACTTAGCAAGAGTGGACCCCGTGCAGACTTAGCCCCATTTTTTGCTGGAAAATGCCATAACTCATGGTCTTAATCTGAGTGAACGGCAACTGAAAAGCATCTCAAAAGGGATAGCAGAGATTAAAGCGGGAAGAGCCACTCCTCACGACGATATGATTACAGAATGGGAGGCCACATATGCCTACTATTAGCATTTTTTTTGGTATTATCGTCCAGATGTTCTGGAATGATCACAAACCTGCACATTTTCACTGCACTTATGGCGAGTATGAAGCTCTTGTTAATATACGAACACTGGAAGTAATGGAGGGAAAAATGCCACGTCGTGCTTGAACCTTATATTGGATTGGGCTGAATTGCATCAAGCTGAGTTGCTTGATGACTGGGAGTTGTGCCAAGTAAAACAGCATCCAAAACCAATTGCACCACTGGAGTGAACCATGGCAGCGTACTGGAGAATAAGCGATGTTCGTGTTATAGAAGACAATGCTGTCTGGGTTCGTTTTATTGATGGACTCGAAGGTGTCGTACGCTTTCAGCCTGGGTTTTTCCGGGGTGTGTTTTCTCATCTCCTTGACCCGGCGCAGTTCCGGCGCGTTGGAGTTGTCAATGGAGCAGTAACGTGGCCAGGAGATCTTGATTTAGCACCGGATGCCATGCACATGGAGATTAAACAGCGCGGTGGAGAGTGGTTAGTGGATGTATGAACGTAAATACAAAGAGGGCAACTGTGCTGATGGGTTCCTCTCGTATATCTACTTAAGACCAGACCGGCGTAGGATTACTAACCTCTACGAAAATATCGCTAAAACGAGATTAAATATATGCTGCAACGGTATGGAACTGCGATTCTCGTAGTGGCGAAACTTGTCTTTGCCCAGTTGGGATGACCGCAAAAGTCAAAAACTAACGCCAAAGTCCGGCGAATACAAAATCTCCCGCCTGAAAAATAACCTCACTTATCGCAAAGCAACCTCTACATCACCAACCCCAAACCCCAATAACAGACCATTCCCACAATCACCGTTCCAGCCAACGAACGGGTTTTATAGGCACAGAGCAGTGTCGGCACTGCCGCCAGTAGTTCTATTTTGCTGAGGGTGAACAGCCGTGGGGTGGAATGGGCGAACAGTGTCGGGGCGATCAGGGCGCTGAGGATCGCGGGTGGAATCAGCTCCAGCCATTCGGCAAACCAGACCGGTAATTTCCTCTGAGAAAGAATCACCAGCGGTATCAT
>CAIRND010000369.1 GCA_903879825.1 uncultured Geobacteraceae bacterium | reverse complement strand
CCGCTGGTTTCGCAGCTGTACCATGCCGGTCAGATTGAGGCAAAATCATATCGACAGAACTCCTGTTTTGAGGGAGCACTTCTGTTTGCCCGCAGTGAAGGGATTGTCCCGGCACCCGAATCATCCCATGCCGTTAGAGCGGCTATAGATGAAGCGGTTCTGGCAAAAGAAGAGGGTAAAGAGAAGACCATTCTGTTCGGTCTTTCTGGCCATGGTCAGCTGGATATGGGGGCGTATGACGCCTATCTGTCTGGCAACCTGGAAGATTACGAATATCCTGATGCAATGGTAAAAGCGGCGCTGGAGCGGTTGCCGAAGATCAGTTTATAACTATATGGTCAAAATAAAAATCTGCGGCATAACCAACCGGGAAGATGCACTGATGGCGGTCGAAGCCGGAGCTGATGCTCTCGGCTTCGTCTTTTTTCAAGGATCTTCTCGCTATATTTCTCCCGACCATGCCGTTGCCATCATCCGTCTTCTGCCACCTTTCGTCCAGACGGTCGGGCTGTTTGTCAACGAAGATCTGGCAACGGTCAACAGAATTGCTGATCAGTGTGGCCTGGATCTGATTCAACTCCATGGCGATGAATCTCCTGAGTATTGCGCCGCCGTCACCCGCAGAATTATCAAGGCGTTCCGGATTAAAGATATTTCCAGCCTGGATGAGATGGGTGCGTACTCAGCTGCCGCCTGTCTGCTCGATGCCTGGTCACCGCTGGCACGTGGCGGCACTGGCACCACCTTTAATTGGGATATTGCTGCCGATGCTGCTGCTTCACGCACAATTATTCTAGCGGGCGGACTGACCCCTGAAAATGTTGCCGATGCGGTAGACGCAGTTAAACCCTATGCGGTGGACGTTTCCAGCGGGGTGGAAAACGCACCCGGGAAAAAAGATGCACAATTGGTCAGCCGTTTCATAAGAGCTGCAAGGAGCCTGCACAGTGAAATTACCGGATAAAAAAGGACACTTTGGCCAGTATGGCGGGCGCTATGTCCCGGAAACCCTTATGCCCGCCTTGCTTGAGCTGGAAAATGCCTACGCGCATTATCGTCATGACCGGGAATTTAAACAGGAGTTTGCCTATTACCTGCGCCAGTATGTTGGTCGTCCCAACCCACTTTACTTTGCAGAAAAGCTGACAAATAAGCTGGGTGGCGCTCGGATCTACCTGAAGCGCGAGGACCTGAATCACACCGGAGCTCACAAAATTAATAATACCATCGGTCAGGGGCTTCTCGCCCGGCGGATGGGCAAGAAGCGGGTTATTGCCGAAACCGGTGCCGGTATGCACGGTGTGGCAACCGCCACTGTTGCGGCCCTGTTTGGAATGAAGTGTGAAGTTTTTATGGGTGAAGAGGATACCCACCGTCAGGCGCAGAATGTCTTTCGCATGAAACTGCTGGGAGCTACGGTAACGCCGGTTACCGCCGGTACCGCCACGCTGAAAGACGCCATGAACGAGGCGATGCGTAACTGGGTCACCACCATACATGAAACTTTTTATGTGATCGGTACCGTGGCCGGACCGCACCCGTACCCTATGATGGTGCGTGATTTTCAGTCCGTGATTGGGGGGGAAGTCAAACGGCAGCACAAAAAAGTCGAAGGGCGCCTGCCGGATTATCTGGTGGCCGCTGTCGGTGGCGGCAGTAATGCAATGGGACTGTTTTATCCTTTTCTGAACAATCGCACTGTCAGGTTAGTTGGGGTCGAAGCATCCGGCTACGGCATTGAGACCGGCAAACACGCCGCTCCGCTCTGTGCGGGATCGCCCGGTATTCTGCACGGCAACAAAACCTACCTGCTGCAGGACGCGCATGGCCAGATTACCCATGCCCACTCCATTTCAGCCGGACTTGATTATCCGGGCGTTGGGCCGGAGCACTCCTGGCTGAAGGATTCCGGCCGGGCTGAATATGTTTCCATCACTGATGACGAAGCGCTTGATGGGTTTAGCACCCTGACTCGCGAAGAAGGCATTATTCCGGCGCTTGAATCATCGCACGCGATTGCCCATGTTATGAAACTGGCCCCCACTCTCAGTAGAGATAAAACTATCGTGGTCTGCCTGTCTGGTCGTGGTGACAAGGATATGCATACGGTGGCTGAGGCGTTGGGTGTCAAATTTTAACACTGGTATAAGATGTTAAGTACCGCTAAAAGCCTGAGAATTCAGGCTTTTTTTGTTGACTGGTAATGAACGTTTCCGCTATAAGCACACACTTGTTTTATACTCATAAGGAGGCTGAATATGCATCTTGTTGACCAGATTAAGGAAAAGGCCAAAAAGAACCTGCAGACGGTTGTGTTGCCGGAAAGCTATGACGAACGGATGCTGTTCGCTGCGGAGAAGATAGTCGCTGAAGGGTTGGCCAGAATTGTTATTCTTGGTGACCCGGCCAAAATTCTTGCTGATGCCGCTGCAAAGGGTATTAATCTGTCGGGGGTTGAGTTGCTCAATCCCGCAACATCTCCAAAACTTGAATCATACGTGGCCGACCTGGTTGAACTGCGTAAAAGCAAAGGGCTGACAGCCGACGAGGCGAGAACACTTCTGACCGCTGATGATAACCTCTACTACGCCGGCATGATGGTTCGTAACGGCGAGGCGGGCGGTGAAGTTGCCGGTGCCACCGGTACTACCGGTAATGTGCTTAAAGCCGCTTTCCAGACGGTTGGTCCGGCAGCAGGTATAAAAACAGTATCATCATTTTTTCTGATGGTTACCAAGAACCCGGACTTCGGTGAGAACGGCATTATTCTCTTTGCCGACTGCGCCGTTAACCCTAATCCAAATGCCCAGGCGCTTGCTGAAATCGCGGTGGCTACTGCGGGTAACTGCAAGGCTTTTCTGGACGTGGAAGCCCGCGTTGCAATGCTTTCCTTCTCCACCAAAGGGAGCGCCAGTCATGCCGACTGTGACAAGGTGCTGAAAGCGTTAGAGATAGCCAAACAGCTGAAGCCGGATATGCAGATTGATGGAGAGTTGCAGGCTGATGCCGCCCTGCTCCCGAACGTCGGAAGTAAAAAAGCACCGGGAAGTACCGTTGCCGGTAAAGCCAATGTACTGATCTTCCCTGACCTTGATGCAGGCAACATCGCCTACAAACTGGTGGAACGTGTCGCCGGTGCAGAAGCGGTCGGCCCAATTATTCAAGGTTTGGCCAAGCCGGTCAACGACCTCTCACGAGGCTGTTCTGTTGATGATATTGTCAACGTAACTGCCATTACTGCCGTACAGGCGGCTCAAGGTTAAATAAAAAACACACGAAAAACAGGGGAATGGGCGTGCCTTCACAGGGGCGCCCATTTTCGTAAGCGTTTTAATGTTTTTAATAGTTGTAATAGATCGCAAATTCATTTAAAAATGAACCCGTTTATGTATACAAGATATGCCAAAGAGGGATGAAATCATGAAAATGGGTCTGGCATTAAAGGTGTTTTTCATTATCGGAATTACGTTGTTCGTGGGTTTCACCATTCTTGGCACGACGTCACTCTGGCTGGTCTTCGACTCTTCAGCAAAGCTACAGACGCTTTCAGCGCAAAGTAATGCCGGCGTTATCAGGGAGTCTGTCGAAGGCTTCATGATGAAGGGTGAACCGAAATTAGTCATGGAGTATATTGACCAGCTTAAGACGAAAAAAACCGTGCTGGACCTTGCAATCTTTAATAAAGAGGGCAAACCCACCGGCGGTACAATTGCGAACCCACTGGTGCTTGAAACCTTCAAGACCGGGAAACCGCAGTATATTAAAAGCGTGACTGCAGGAATTCATACACTGACGAGTATCATTCCTATGTCGAACGATCAGCGCTGCAAATCGTGCCATCCCGATGGAGCGTATAACGGGGCGATCATACTCACCAGTTCCATGGAGGAGGGACACGCCAGTTCAAGCAAGTTTGCCATTCTTCTCAGTTCGCTCGGTGTAATCTGTTTTATCCTGATTGTTGGCGGCATGTACCTGTTCTTCCGGTTTACACTGATAAAAAACATTATCGGCATATCAAATAAAATCGAGATGCTCTCTTCTGGCGAGGGCGACCTGACAATAGTACTGCCTGTTACATCAACTGATGAAATCGGGGTATTGACGGCAGGTGTCAACAGCCTCGTGACAAAACTCAGGGACATCGTCACAGATCTTTACGGACAGGCCGGACATGTCGCCATGACCTCCTGTCGCACTATGGCGAATGTGGAAAAACTGGCGGCATCAATTTTTGAGCAGAAAGAGCTCGCCGCTTCGGTGGCTGTCGCTTCAGAGGAGATGTCAGCCACACTGAATGATGTTGCCATGACCACCGCTAACGCTTCTACGCATTCAAAGCAGGTTGATGATTCGGCCAGAGAAGGTCAAAATGTCGTGGGCGAAACGGTTGAGAGTATCGATCAGATCCGGGTCGGGGTTGAAGCAACTCTCGGTGTGATGAACCGGCTGCAACTGTCATCTACCCAGATCGGCGAAATTGTCGGCCTGATAGAGGACGTGGCGGATCAGACTAATCTGCTGGCGCTTAACGCCGCCATTGAAGCGGCTCGGGCCGGTGAGGCGGGAAGAGGCTTCGCGGTTGTTGCTGATGAAGTCAAAAATTTATCCAGCAAGACCTCTTCGTCAACGCAACAGATCGGCAACCTGATCAAGACGATTCAAGGGGATATCCGCGAAGCGATGAAGTCGATTGAAGATGCAAAAGGGCGTGTTGAATCTGGCATCATTAACTCCCATCGTGCCAACGACCAAATAACAACCATCCTTACCTACGCGTCTGAATCGGCAGACATGATTAATTCCATTGCCATAGCCACGGAAGAGCAGAGTGCGACGACGCACGACATCTCCTGTAAAATTCATCAGGTTTCTGACACTTCCAATGATATCCAGGCTGAAATGGAGCGATCAATCGCGACGTTTGGCGAGCTGACCGAGACGGCCGAGAAGATTTACAACACAGTAGGTAAATTTAAGGTGGGTAACTACCACGACACGATAAAAAGTTACGCGGTCGAGCTGCGTGATAGATCCGTAGACGCTCTTGACCGTGCAATTACTTCTGGTCGCATCTCTGCGTCCGATCTTTTCAGCACTGATTACAAGCCAATTCCCAATACAACACCTCAAAAATATACCACACCCTTTGATCGGCTGTTTGACGAGATTATCTCACCCCTTCAAGAGGAAGTTTTGGCACGAGACAAGAAGATGTTCTATGCCATAGCTCTGGACCGCTCCGGGTACTGCCCCTCACACAACCGACGCTATACCCAGCCATTGACCGGCGATGTGGAAAAAGATAAAAACGGCAACAGGACCAAACGTATTTTTAATGACAGGACGGGGAGTCGCGCCGCCACTAATAAGGAACCGTTCCTGCTGCAAACGTATCTGCGTGATACCGGTGAAATTATGAACGATATGTCCACTCCGGTCATTATTCAGGGTAAATCGTGGGGCTGTATCCGGGTCGGCTACATTACTGAGGGCTGAAACATGCTGAAATACAGAGGATAATCTATGGTGCTTATAGAGTGGATTCCCGCCTACAGCGTTAAAATTAAAAAGTTTGATGAGCAGCACGAAAAGCTGGTCGACCTGATCAATCAGCTTCACGCTGCAATGAAGTCCGGGCAGGGGGTGACCGTGATTGGAATAATCATTCAATCATTGGTACAATATACCTGTACGCATTTTGCTGATGAAATCAGGCTGTTGCAGGAAAACGGCTATCCTGAAACCGTCCTGCAGAAAACTGAACATGAAAAATTCGTCAAAGAATTGGTCTCGTTTCAACAGCAATATCATGACGGCAGCGTTATGTTGACCATGAACGTCTTGATGTTTCTCAAGGATTGGCTGATCAATCATATCCAGGGCGAGGATAAAAAATACAGCCCATTCCTGAATGACAAAGGTATCTTCTGACAGATAGTTTGATCACGAATTCTGCAAACCTCACCACAGAGTCACAGAGAACTCAGAGAAAAACCAAATACTTTCTCAGTGTTCTCTGTGACTCTGTGGTTGAAGTACCGTTTTTTTTTGATGAACATGTTTTTTTGTACGGATGCTTACATGTCTCCCGTCATCTCCTGCAGCAAGTAGAGCTTTACGTTGACCTTTCGTACGCACTCCACAATCTCTTTCAGTCGCTCTTCGTCAAGTCCACACTCTTCATCAACTTTTTGAAACCAGGGATAACCTTTCGGGAGCGGTGTCAAACTGCCATCACGAAGCAGCATGACATCGACAAGGTCATTGACGCGCCCTTTTGCTTCCCACGGATCACGATAATTGAACTGGCGTGCCACGACGTTCATCCCCATCCCGTTTGGGAAAATAGCTTTTACTTCAAAGGAAAACTCGCGAGGGGCACTGTAGCTGTCGCTTCGCCCGGAACGTACCTGAACCTCTGCCCCTGCCGCCACTAATATTTCTCCAACCGATTCGGCGGTCATCGCCGCATATGTATCCATGATTATATCTCCATTCGTAGCTCAACACCCCACGGCGCCGGTATTTCGCCTGCTGCCGTCAGTACCCATATTGTGGGAAACTCCATCCGTTCCGGGACCGGGCCGATTCCATCGGTAAGATAAATAACTGCCGCCGGTAGAGGGTGCATGTTTTTTGCGTAGTCAAAGACCGGTCGCAGGTCGGTGAAGCCGCCGCCATCATAGCGCTCGACAATGCCCGGAGCGCCGCTGAACGTTTTTATCTGCTGGATGCGACTGTTGGCGTACAGCACGGTGATGTTTGCATCGCGACCGGCTGCGATCTGACGGAGTTCCCGGCCAAATGCTTCGCGCAGTTCCACGCAGTTGGTTGAGTCACTTACGTCTATTGCGACCAAAAGGGCCAGTCTGCGTCGTTTCCGTATGCCGGGCGTGGTGTGCTCAAAGCGCCGATGCTCCCGCATCCAGGAACTTTTACGGCCGGTGCGGCCAGCGGTTGCAATAAATTGGCGCAAAATCTGTCGCCAGGGGAGGGGCGATGGCTGCAGCAGGGCGTCGACAACGATCTGGAGTTCGGCCGGCGTTTCGCCATCACTCCCCCTCAGGCTATCCCGTACAAGCGCCCGTAAAGCGGCCTCTGCCAGTAGAAGTGGAGTGCTGTCGGCATCGCCCCAGAGTTCGTGACTATCCAGTGTCGTGGCTGAGTCGGCGCTCGTGCCGTCGCCTGCGGAACCACGTTCGGAGCAGTCGGCGTCACCATAGCCGCTGCCTTCCAGATTTCCGGTATCAAACGGCGGAACCAGATGCTGATAGTATTCTTCCGCTGCCAGCCCATCCGCTTCGCCGTAATATTCGGGCAGAAGCGCGTCCTCCGGAAGGTCAGCAATCCCCGGATTAATCGCCAGGTCACAGGAAATATCCCAGTCGTGGCTATTACGGCCCTTGCGTCGAAGGGGATGCAGGTGCAGCAGGTGCTTGACCAGATGCTCCAGCAGCGCCCGTTGTTGCAGGGCCGGCACGGCGGTAAAAGCGGCGGGATCAACCGTCAGGATGGGAATGCCGTCCTGCACGGTCACACCAGCAGCCTTCCCGCTCAGATTACGCTGCTCACGGCGGAGATTGAGGATGAAATGCCCGTAGAACGGGCGCTCACGCAGGAGGCGAACGACCGCATTTTCAAGAGAGCCGGACTTCATGCCTCTCGTGAAATTGTCTGGATGGCGTCGAACACCACGTTGTCGTACTTATCCTGGGCAATGGCCAGCGCCACCTCGGGAATCTTGAGCAGCGACTTGACGAAGCCGAAGCGCAGATCGCGTGGCAGTACGGCAATGTAGGCGACCAGATGTGTCTCCTGTTCCGCTTCCAAAGTCGGGGCGATCTGCAACGTGGCGATCAAATCATTAACCGTTGCGGCCTGGACGTCATCCCGCTGTTTTAATGCCCGGTCAGCTACCTTATGCCAGTCATTCAGTACCTCGGCGGCGGTCAGAGGCCGTCCCTTCTGGTCGGCCAACCAGCGCATAAACATAATCGCGGCTTCTGTGCCGACGATGCCGGCATAGACCTCCATCTCCAGATCACCGGGGAACCGGCAGCTTTTGCGCAAGGTGCTGACCATCTCCCAGCCTCGCTCAGTCGGCTCGACCTGCAGTTCCATTGGTGCACCCTGACGAGCCAACATGCCGGAATTGCCGGCAAGAAACTGTCGCACATCACCGGACAGCTCCCGCTTAACAGCATAGCGAGCCCAACAGTTATAATCGGTTTCGACAAATAACATCACCATCCGATCAATCAAAGCGCGATCAAGTGTGGCCACCTGATAGGTGCCATCCGGGGGATTGATGCTGACAACCACTTTGTGGTGCTTGGCGAGGTGGTGGGTGTGCAACGACCGGAACAAACCCTCCGCCGGCGGTTCAACAAACTGAAAAATAGCCTGAAGGGTGTCTTCCTGCTGAGCGCGGTTCAGTTCGTCACAATGCACCACCGTCGGCGGTTCGTCAGCACCGGGCCACCAGGATGGCCGTGACCAGTGCATGACATCGCCTTCACGAAAAGGAATGCCGACCAGATCACCCACCTCCATCTGTCCGAGTCGCAGAGATACATATTTTCGGTCGATCTCCCGACACGCCTGAATAATGCCGGCACTCTTGCCGACACCGCGGTGCCCGACTACGCACGGAGTCAGATCAGTTTTAGTGATAATTTCCTTGATAACAATTTTCATCTGTTCAATGTTCATGCGATCCTCCTATACCAATTCTAAATCAAGGCGCTATCTTCGTTGGCTCGTATTCGGCTCCTCAACATACTGAATGTATGCCTTCGTCGCCTCGATCCTCGCCGCCTTGATATCACTCTTGATTTAGAATTGGAATTACACCACATATTTGAGTGGATCGACGAGACCCGCTTCGACAAAGCCTTTCAGGCGCAAGCGGCAGGAATCGCACTGACCGCAGGAAATCCCCTCTTCGGTCGGATCATAGCAGGAATGGGTCAGGCCGTAATTGACACCAAGTTCCATTCCGCGCCGGATGATGTCGGCCTTGCTCATGTTGATCAGCGGTGCATGAATTTTGAACGCTGATGTGCCTTCAACGCCCGCTCTGGTGGCCAGATTGGCCATTTTTTCATATGCCTGAATATACTCCGGGCGACAGTCGGGATAGCCAGAATAGTCCAGAGCATTGACTCCGATAAAAATATCGGCAGCACCTAACACCTCTGCCCAGCCGAGGGCAAAAGAAAGAAAAATAGTGTTCCGGGCCGGCACATAGGTAACCGGAATATCGCTTCCAATACCATCCTTGGGTACCGCGATATCTGCGGTCAGGGCGCTTCCGCCCATCAGGCGGAGATCGAAATCGACCACCAGATGCTCGGCGGCTCCAATTCGTGTGGCATTTTGGCGGGCGACTGACAGCTCAAAACTATGTCGTTGGCCATAGGAAAAGCTGATGGCGAAAGGGGTGAAACCTTCTGCCTGGGCGATTGCCATACAGGTTGTGGAATCAAGGCCGCTGCTATACAAAACTACCGCTTTTCGTTGCATTTTGTGGGTCTCCGAGTACAGGTATTGAACAATATGGATTGCAATTTTTAGCGTATTGAGTACAATAAGTCCACTTTTCTCATGAGCCCCCTCCGGAAAAAAGTTAAATCATCATATAGATGAGGTCTGCCTGTCGCAGACCTTTTTCATTTGAGGCGATATGCGACTTAAAGAGGAACAGATCCGCGGTCTGGCAGAGAAGGTCTACAATGATTTAGCGGCTGAGAAGCTGATTACTCCTCGTGGAGAGCGCGGGGCGGTTATTGCGGGGATAGTTCAGGCTATCTCGCAGAATTTTGCCGCCGAGCAGAAGCTTGAACGGGATGCTGAGAAGCTGCTTGATGAAACCATGGCGGCGATGGGGCGTGGCGCTGCTGAGATAGACCGCCGCCGTATGCTGAAAATGGTTAAGGATAAGCTGGCCAAGGAAAGAAATATAGTCCTGTGAGGTTTTGATATGTCGTTATCTGAAGACCGTATTTCAACAATGGCCCACGAAATAATG
>CAIRND010000368.1 GCA_903879825.1 uncultured Geobacteraceae bacterium | reverse complement strand
GCGCAAGATCATTTCATGAATACCGGCCATAGTGGCAGCGGCGATAACCTTGTCCGTTTCCACCTCTGTCAATCGGGCAATGTTATCGGCAATTGATCCGGCAAACAGCTCCACATCCTGGGGAAGGTAGCCGATATAGCGCCCCAGATCCTCTCCCGGCCAGCTTTCCAGCTCCGCTCCGTCAAGGCGTACCTTGCCGGATAACGGCTTCCAGACACCGGTCATCAGCCGGGCCAGGGACGATTTACCGGCAGCGCTCGGCCCGACAAGCCCCAATGATTCACCCGCAGCCAGGGCAAAGGACATATCCTTGATAATCACTTTGTTCGTGGTCCGGATGCCGAAGGAGACATGTTCGAACGATATTTGTCCGCTGGGGGCCGGTAGCGGCATTTGCGGAAGTTCCAGAGCCTGTGCTTTGATGAATTCATCCAGCCGGGTATAGGCACCGCGGACTTCGATCAAACCCTTGTAGCTGGCAATGACATGTTCGATAGGCGCCAGCGCTTTGCCAAGAATCAGGGTGCCCATAATCATCATGCCTGAGGTAAAGCCCTGGTTTTGAAGGACGAGATAGGCACCGGCGCCGAGCATCACCGATTGGATAAACTGGCGGACGAACTTGGTCATGCCACTGACCGCACCGGCCCGATGGCTGGCACAATTTTGCAATTCCAGTGTTTTGCTGTTCAGCCAGGACCAGCGGCGTGTCAATGCTGTCAGCATGCCCATGGCGTTTACCGCCTCGGCGTTGCGCAGAGCAGCAGACACATAATTGGCCGCCTGGCGTCCCACCTTGTTAGCCTCTTGAAGCGGCTCACGGGTCAGATACTCGGCCAGGGCCGTCAGAATCAGCATCAATACAGCACCAATTACGGCAATCACCAGCAACAGGGGCGCCATCAGATAAAGAATAACCAGATAGACCGGCAGCCAGGGGGCGTCAAACAGAGCGAATATTCCTGCACCGCCTAAAAAGGCTTTGATGCTGTTGAGATCTTTCAGGCCAAGGGCATAGCGGTTACCTTCCGGAGAGGTTGCCCCTGCCACCATTTTGTGCAGCAGATAGGGTGCCAGCATGCCGTCAATAGCATTGTTCGCCTTTACCAGCAGCCGCGAGCGAACCATCTCCAGGGCGCTCATTCCCATGAGCAGCACTCCCAGGATCACAGTCAGCATGAACAGGGTTTCCAGGCTGCGGCTTCCCAGAACGCGGTCGTAGGTCTGCAGCATGTAAATGGAGGGGGTGAGCAGCAGCATGTTGATGATGAAACTGAAAAAACCGGCAAAGATGAAAAATATCCTGAATTTCTTGATAAATGCTCGCATAGGTGGCGTATGACCTTTAATCCTGGAAATTATGTTTTGCGTTTTCAGATTTACAGTTTTTGCCCCATAAACAGTGCGCCTCTGGCTTTGTCGGTAGTGGTGACAGCAAGAGACAGAGTTGTTTTTGCGGCATTTACCGTGGCGATGCCGGAAAGTACCGTGGGACTGCCCACGACACAGGTTTCCGTAACGTTGACGTCGAAGAGTGCCGGGTCTGCAGGTCGTGGCAGCATGGTGCCACCGTAACTGCATCCGGTGGTACTGGTTCCGGTCAGTGCTCCGGTAGCGGCAATAATCATGGTCCGACTGCTGCTGTTGCCACCAAATGAACCGGTCCAACTGCCTGTTGCATCAGCTTGCAGTGCTGCCGTTTCATAGCGAGGGTTGAAGGCGAGATTAGTGAGAGTAGTGGTACCGCTTGTCGCTGTCATGACGGCCGAAAGAGTCGACTTTTCTGTAAAAGTCCCTGTGGCTGCTGCCGTTTCCTTTGTATTGGATTGCAGTAAATACTGACTGCCGGTACTGCTGCTGAAGTTTGTCCCGGATGCTGCTACCTGCAGACGGGCAAAACGGGAAATGACGCCGGACTCGCTGAACACTAACCAGGCATCACCATTGGCAAGCACGATAGCCGATGTAGTGACTGTTCCAGCAGTACCACCCCAGAAACCTTTCGCGATCGGCGCGGCAGAACTGGTCACCGCCTGCCCGATAAGTGAAGGCACGTCGTTACCATTACTGTCCTGGATGGCATTAACATCGTTACCGGCAGTAGGATCGGCATAGGCCACCGTGACAATGTCAGTTGAGTACACTGCAGCGGCAAGAGTCACTGTGACTGTTTTGTTGACAGAATTAACGCTTATGGCACCGGCACTGGCCAAACTGACCGGAGTGCCGTTAACCGTGACGGTAAAAGCGCTCGCTGCAGGGATATTCACCGCATCCAGGGCTTCACCGTAGGTCAGCACCACGGTGTTACCGGCAATAACGGCGCTGGTGAAAGCCGGCTGTGTGGTATCAGCTGTCGAACCTCCACCGCCGCAACCGGCCAGCAGTAACAGCGGTATCATAATCATGGCAGCAATCGATGTACATTTCATTGGTAACTCCTCTTAGCTCTCATAGTGGTAAATGCTTTCGTTATTAAAAGAAAAATCCGCCCTGTGTGGTAACCGGCACGGTGCCGACAATCGATAGCGGCATCGAACCGACGGCGCCGTTATCGGTAATCGTGCCATCGGCAGTATGATCGGCATCGTACGCACCACCATCTGTGACCGTAAAGTCAATTCTGGTTTTGTCACCGACTGTTTCGATGTGTGTCGCAAGGTTAACCCAGGTTCCGGAGCTGTTCTGTGACCAGTACCCGTTGGCGCCGACGCTGCTGTCAACAAACAGGCT
>CAIRND010000367.1 GCA_903879825.1 uncultured Geobacteraceae bacterium | reverse complement strand
CCAACTCAAGGCAGACATACTTTGTTCGGGCAATGTCCGTCAGCAGCTCGAGAGCTTCATCGCTCAGGGAATCGGGACGTGTTCCGACCGAAATTCCGATCACAGCTGGGTGATCAAGGGCACGACGATACAGGTCGGCTAATAACTCCACCGACCCGTAGGTATTGGTATATTTTTGGAAATAGACGATGAATTTTTCTGAGCCGAGCCGGACGCGGTGATAGGCCATACCCGCAGCCATCTGCTCTTCCAGCGGCACAACCGCTTGCGTTTCCTTGGGCGAAAACGAGACGTTATTGCAGTAAATGCAGCCACCAGTGCCTTTGCTGCCGTCACGATTGGGGCAGGTAAAACCGGCGTCCACGTTTACCTTACTGATCCGGCACCCAAACCGGCGGCGCAGATAATTTCCGTAGGAGTTGAAGTGGAGTTGTGGATGAAGTCGTTCGTCAGGAATTGTGGGCATACTCTTCAATCTTTTTCAGCAGGGATGAGGCGGCGACGCGGGGGTCGACGGCGGCCAGTATGGCCGATATAACGGCAATGCCGGTGATGGAGGCCGATAAAACTTCTGCCACGTTTACCAAAGAAATCCCGCCCAGGCCAATAACCGGTATGCGCAGAGCAGCTGCTGCATCTGCCAGTTTTTTGACTCCGCACGGTTGCCCGAAGGCGCTCTTGGAGGGGGTATGGAACACCGGGCTAAAGGTAACAAAATCGGCCCCATCAGCCTGTGCCTGCAGAGCTTCATTAATTTCGTGGGCCGAGTAACCGATGAGCTTACCTTGCCCCAACACCTGACGGACAACAGCTACCGGCAAACTGTTGACTCCGACATGAACGCCGTCTGCCTCTACTGCCAGGGCTATATCAAGACGATCGTTGATAATAAGACGTGCATCATACTCAGTGGTAAGACACCGCAACTCCTCTGCCAAACGAAATAATTCACCACTTGAGAGGTCTTTCTCGCGCAACTGAACCGCTCTGACGCCCCCCTCTAATGCCTTGCGCACCACTTCCGTCAAATTTCTACCGAGCGTTTGATGGCGGTCAGTGATCAGATACAGACGCAAATCGGTCAGAGCCTTCAGGCCAGCGGCATTCAACCGATCAGGCCATCCAGCGGACTGGAGGCATTAGCGTAAAGTTTGCGCGGAATCCGGCCGGCCTTGAACGACAATCTGCCGGCAATAACCGCCAGCTTCATCGCTTCTGCCATAGCAATAGGATCTTGAGCGCACGCGATAGCGGTATTCATAAGCACACCGGCACAGCCAAGTTCCATGGCGATTGCCGCATCAGACGCCGAACCTACTCCGGCATCCACGATGACCGGAACGCTGACGTTTTCCAGGATGATACGAATATTATAGGGGTTACGGATACCGAGTCCGCTGCCGATTGGCGCTCCCAGCGGCATGACCGCTGCACAGCCAAGATCTTCCAGTTTTTTACAGACAATCACATCGTCACTGCAGTACGGAAGTACGGTAAAGCCTTCTGCAACCAGAATTTTTGCGGCTTTAAGCAGCTCTTCGTTATCCGGGAAAAGGGTTTTTTCATCACCCAGAACTTCAAGCTTGACGAAGTCCGACATGCCGGCTTCACGAGCCAGACGGCAGGTGCGTACCGCGTCATCGGCCGTGTAACATCCGGCGGTATTGGGCAGCAGGGTATACTTCTTCAGATCGATGTAATCAAGCAGTGATTCTTTGCTCCGGTCGAGATTCACCCGCCTGACGGCGACAGTGATTATCTCGGCGCCGGACATTTCCAGCGCCCGAGCGGTCTGTTCGAAACTGGCATACTTGCCGGTGCCTACCATCAGGCGTGAAGAAAACTCCCGCCCGCCAATGATTAATTTGTCCGTAGCCTGTGTCATACCGGTTATCCTCCGCCAACAAAATGGACTATTTCAATTTTATCGCCATCCGAAAGAAGCTGCTTTTCATAACCCGCTTTTGGAACAATGTCGGCATTTAACTCAACCGCCACCCGCTCTCTACTAATGTCGAGCTGTTTCAACAGCGATTCTATCGAGGAACCGGCCACTATTTCTATAGGATCGCCATTCATCACAATCTGCATGTCACCCTCCGCACACAAAAAAAACCGCAGCAGCGGCTTGTTGAATTACATACAATCGGTCGCGCTTCCCTACGACGGCATTACCCGAATCAGGTACGAAGGGTCGCGGATATACCGCTCTCAGTCGAAACTCCCCTAGCTTTGCGTCAAAGTAGATGATTGGCGTTACTCTGTCAATTCAATTTTAGGCACGGACATTGCTCTGGATAAGATGACATTTTTCTGCACGTGACCTGCTATCTATTGAAATAGTTGTATATTTCTGGCATGATGCCCCGCGAACGACCATATGAGCAGCGCCATACGTGTCCGTGTTGATTTCCGGGAGCATTATGACGTCACCCTGAAAAGAGTGCAGGAGACAGACGATATGTGCAGAAAGATATTTATCGGGGCGACGGGGCAGCACTGCGGCAAGACCACCATCAGTCTGTCATTAATGCATCTGGCGCGAAAAAAGTATGCGCGGGTCGGATTTATGAAACCTCTTGGTCCCAAATGGATAGTTTTCAACGGAGAGATTGTTGATAAAGATGCCGCCATGTTCGCCAGCGTCTTTGGCGTCGAAGATGACGTAACCCTTATGTCGCCGTTAACTCTGGCACCCGGTACGACGCGACGCTATCTGGATGGAGAGATCGACCGCTCCGTACCTCGCGACGCCATTCGCTCAGCGTGTGCCATACTGGAAAGCAAGTATGACTTTCTGATTATCGAGGGGGCGGGCCATAGCGGCGTCGGCTCGGTCGTCGGTATGAATAATGCGCGTATTGCGGCCGAATTGAATGCTCCGGTTCTATTGGTAACCGGTGGAGGAATCGGCAATGTCATTGACGCTGTCGAACTTAATCTGGCGCTTTATCAACGTGAACAGGCCGACGTACGAATTATAATGGCCAATAAGCTTGTCGCGGAAAAAAGAGGCAATACTCTCGGATATCTGCAGAAGGCCTTTGCCGGCAGCGGCATGATGATCACCAGTGCTTTTGATTATCTTCCAACCCTGGCTGATCCTACCCTGCTTCATGTTTCCGAATTGCTTGATCGACCGCTGCACGGAGATTACGCCGAACGGAGCCGCATCTGTCATACTATTCAGCTCGGCGCGGCGTCTTCACAGATTGTTATTGACCACATGGAAGCATCCACCCTGCTGATTGTAACCAGCTCACGTGATGAGCTACTCGTTACCGCTTCGTCGCTGCACCATATTCCAGAATACAAGGCGCGTCTTGCAGGGCTTATTATTGCTGGCCATGTGCCGGTTTCCAACATAACGCAGCGTATAATTGATGACAGCAAAATTCCTTATATCCGCATAGAAGAAACGTCATCTGACATTTTTTATCAGCTACGCGAGCATGTATCAAAGATTGGTCCCGATGATCATGAAAAGATAGATCTGATCAATTCAATTGCAGAGCGCTATATCGATTTTGATGCGATCGATGCCATGCTCGGATAGGCACGGTCGATGCCACCGGATTGAGATATTTCCCCTGAATAACGTGATAAATATTTCTAATTACCACTGCAGGAAAACGCATAAAACAGCAAATAGTTCTTGACCTTATACGGCATTTGATATTTATAGAAAGCATTTATACATCTGTCGGAGTTTCCATGATTGCTGTAACACGTCTGGATAAACAATTGATGTACCTGAACCCGGATCACATTATCTGCATAGAGGAAACGCCGGACACCGTCATTACTCTTTTCAATGGTAATCGTTATATTGTTATTGATCGGGCAAGTTCAATCATAAGCCGCGTAGTCGCTTTCCGGGCCAGAATTTCACGCCGTGCGAATATTCCACCAGCCAGACGCTATCTCGGGCGCTCTCAGGCTCACCGGGCAGGGTGGCCCAAAGAACAGCATTTCGATACAACTCCGGATATTCCGGGTACACAGCATCACACTCCATTCCACAGTCGGGAATATTAACCTATGGATTTAGCTACTATTATAGGTTTGGTCATGGCCTTCGGGGCCGTTTTTGGCGGTGCAGCTCTTGAAGGTG
>CAIRND010000366.1 GCA_903879825.1 uncultured Geobacteraceae bacterium | reverse complement strand
CCCGTGCGGCTCCACCGGCACCTATAACCAGTATCTGTGCCACACCGGGCACAAAATCCAGGTCAGACAAAAGCGAATCCACCAGGCCGTCGCCATCGGTATTATAGCCTATCAAATGATCGCCGCTCAACTGTACGGTATTAACCGCCCCTGCTGACACGGCACTTTCATCCAATCGATCCAAAAACGGAATGATGGCAGTTTTATGGGGAATCGTAACATTGAAACCGCATACGCCAAGAGCTTTAAGGCCTATAACCGCTGACAGAAGATTTTCCGGACTGACGGCAAAAGGAACATAGATGTAATCAAGCTCTGCTGCTGCAAAAGCAGCATTATGCATGACAGGAGAAAGCGAATGGCTGATCGGATTACCAATAATTCCTACCACACGGGTTTTACCATACACGGCGGGCATCTGCCTAGCGTCCCAAGGCATAACGAGCCCGAATCTGATCTGCAGAAACACGCATTTCGGGCGAAATCTGCTCAGCCTTTTGCAACATCATGATCGCCTCCCGATGTCTGTTAATTCCAGCAAAAAATTCACCCGCTTCCAGGTAGCTGTTCGCATAAATCATTATTGCCTTTCCTGTATCAAGGTCAAGGAATGACTGTTTTTCCATAATTCCGCGATTATTGTAATTGTCCCACACAGAAACATCAGGAAGCCCTGAAGGATCATTTAATTTTCGGATACGATAGACAATCCCCCGCTGAATTGGCTGGTAGTCTTTGAATTCAACCGAGTAGCGCGTTGAAAAATCGATATATACCGGCCTGTTACCCAAATTTTCTGTGATGGCAATTCGAAGCGCCGATTCTGGTCCAAAAGAGGTGACATCAAACTTTCTCAGGTTACTATCCTTGAAAATACGAGGCATTGAGTCAAGATACCAGTCAAAGACGAGATGGGGAGTATGCGGCAAATCCACGTCTTCGCGCATCCGCTCGACACCCTGCAGATACCAGAGTGGAAAGGCGCCACTATCGCCCCAGGTAAACATGATCGCATCCTGCGGCAATGATCTGAGGGAATTTGAAGCATAATCAAAGGCAATATAATTGTTGTGCTGATCATTTTCAAAATAATTGACGGCACATAACGCGGTTGGAAGTGTCAGAAACAGTACTGCGACAACAGCATATACCCGGGCTCCGATACGTTCTGGCAGTTGTGCCTTATGTATAGCAAAACCCAGCAGACTGAAAAGGCCAACGCCGATCATTACCGCAGTAAGAAGATAAAGCGGTGTAAAAAATTCTTCCGTAAGAAAGATAACTTCCATGGGGGTGTTAAAGTAGCCAGCGATGACAAGAAGAAAGGCGGCAGCCGTCACAATATAAGCAACGACAACAGTTCTGTATCTACTCCAGAGGTAAAAAAGTCCAAGCAGTGTCAATGCGGCACCAAGCCAGGTGAATTCTCTCGGAACATTAAATGCCCTGATTTGAGCCCACAAGAGCGCAGCGCTCCGCAGGGGAGCCTCAGAAGGATAGCCTTTTCTGAGAAAATGCCACAGGAAATGATCAATTGTTTTGGAATCACCCCAGTTAAGAAGTGGGTTACTCAGCGCCCGAAGTGGCAAATACAAATGCACCGAAAAACCGAGCAGGGCAAAGGCCGTAGTGAGAATAATCTCCTTAATTCGTGTAATCATGCGCCAATCGGTCAGTACTATCATTAAAAACCAGGCAGGCAGCAGCAGCACAATGGTCTGATGTACCGCCATCGATAAACCGGCAAGAAACGTACATACATAAATAAACGAGGGCCGTTCATCACCCTCACGGTACTGTTCCTGCCACTGCAGTAGCAGATAAAAGATAATTGCCGAAATAAACGCCAGCAGCGGATAAGGTTTGTCATGATTTGATTGCAGCCACAAACGAGGAGTGACACTAAACGAAATTGCTGCTGCCAGACCGGCCAGTTTAACCACTATCAGGTTAAATCGTTCATCGCTGAGTAACGTTTCCTTTTTGAGCAGCGAAGTTGTCAGGATATAGACCATCATACACGCCAAAGAAGATGAGACAGCGGTCGCAACGTTGATACGAAACGCAATATTACCACACGGCAGCCAGGTAAAAGGTTTGGCGTACATTAAAAAGAGTGGATAGCCGGGGGAATGTGCGGAACCGAGAGTCGCGGTTGCAGTCAGAAATTCGCCGCTATCAAAAAAAGTGACCGATGGAGCCAGTGTAGCCATGTACACAGCAAAGGGGAGTATGAACGAAAGAATAAGAAATATATCACACTTAATTTTCAAGAATCCGGGTAATCTCATCTGGCTTTTTCCGCCCCTTTAAATTCGTTGAGAGATATTTTGTTTTTCCAGAGATAATACAAGCCGGCAACAATAACCGGAAAAAAACCTGTGGCGTGCATAATCAATGCGATACTAATCGAGGCGGCTTCCGGAACATCAAATACAGAAAGGCCTTTATAACAGGCATAATGGTATGTACCAATATATCCTGGTGATGCGGGAACCATCACGGCAAAAACCAGCAACACTAAAATAAACATCGAAGCGGTCAGAGGTAAATCGACATTAAATGCCCGTATCGCCATATTTACGGGCAGAAGACAAAATAGCCAGATGCCAGCTGAAGTGGCAATAACGGCAGAAATATGTCCCCCACGTGACGACAGCCTGATTCCTCCGATAAATGAGCCGAGAAGTGGGATTATGCTTTCAGAAATGCGTGTGGGAAAGGGTTTAAACACATATCCAACAACCAAAAGTGTTTTTACCGTCTGTCGTTTCAATACATACAAAAACACCAGTACTCCACAGTACAGGAGAAACATCAGGGCACCGCCAGCCTTGAGTGCACGCGCAGCATCTTCCATCCCGACCGGCATCCGCAGAGTAAACAAAGTAATCAGCAGTAGAACCAGCACCGTGAATCCGTCAAAGAGGCGATCGATCACCAATGAAGCAAACACCGCAGGAGTTTCAAGTTGTTCACGCCGGGCCAGCGTATATGCCCGTATAAATTCTCCCAATCGGGCCGGCAGCAGGTTGTTTGCCATATAGCCGATAATTGTGGCCGAATAGAGCGAGGAAAGTGGGATGGATTTCTCGGAAATAAGCAGATAGCGCCAGCGGACCGCTCGCAGAAAATAATTGAAAAACGTAAAAAAAATTCCCAGAAGTATATAGAAATAATCCGCTGAGCGAAGCGCAGCACCCAGCGATTTATAATCGATTTTATTGAGAAGCAAAGCCAGGAAAAAAACACTTATGGCGATTCCCAGCCAAAATTTAAGATCAAGTTTAGTGTACACAGCAATCCAGTCTGCGGTTAAATTTTAGATAGTTTGTATTCAGATGTTCCAGAATGAGCCGGGTGTTCGCCACGTCGTGACCTATTGCAGCTCTCAGCGCAGCGCCGTCTGAAAATTTTTGCACCGATCGAAGCCTTTGTACAAACTGAACGGAAATGGCATGGTCATAAATCCGGCCTGAAAAATCAAGCAGAAAGACTTCGATCGACCGTGTACTTCCGCCAAAAGTCGGGTTACAGCCAATATTACAGGCACCTTTTACAGACTGTCCATCAACATTGACCATCACGGCATATACGCCATCAGAGGGAATAAGCTCGTTGTTCGTTGCTATATTTGCAGTGGGAAAACCAAGTGACTGGCCAATTTCGCGACCATGAACAACGGTCCCGGATATCTGATAATAGCGCCCCAGAATGTGAGCTGCGGTCGCCATATTTCCATCTGTGACAGAGGTTCTCACCAGACTGCTGCTGAAGACAACACCCGAATCTCCAATGGGGGGAAGATCTTCAAGGGTAAATCCATGCAGCACGCCGAGCTGTTCCAGTGTATTGAAATTCCCTTCCCGGCCTTTGCCAAATGCGTAGTCATGCCCAATAATAATATGCCGCATACCAAGTGAACGGCAGAGGATATTACAGACAAAATCATTCGCTGGCACCTGGGAGAGCTCTTTTGAAAAAGGAATGACAATCAGGTAGTCAATACCGGACTGTTCAATTAACGCTGACTTCTGCTCAAAAGTCGTTATCAGCATGGGGGCTGATTGAGGAGACAGAATTTTTAACGGGTGCGGTTCAAAGGTGACCACGACGGACGGAAGCGCGCGTTCGACACTTTGCTGCTTCAGGTGTTTAAAAATCTCTGAGTGACCACGATGAACACCGTCAAAATTACCAATAGTGATAATGGATGCATCTAGAACCTTCTCGTAGATATTCGTGTCTGTGACAATGTGCATCTCTGACCCTTATCCTATTGTTGCAAGTTCCAGTCGTTTGCCCCAGCGGCGCAGCAGTTCATCACGAAGAGGAATATGGCCCGGACTGTTAAGCTCTGGATCGTGTTCCAAAAGATTAAAAGCCGCCTGGCGTGCTTTTTCCAGCAGTGAGCCATCCCGCAGTATATTGGCAACACGGAAATCAGGCATCCCTGCCTGGCGAGTACCGAGAAAGTCTCCCGGCCCTCTTATTTCCAAATCGGCTTCAGCAATCCGAAAACCATCACCAGTTGCTTCCATTACCCGCAGTCGTTTTTCACCATCTTCAGACATTTTGCCGTTCGTCATCAAAATACAATAGGACTTGTCTTTTCCCCGCCCCACCCTGCCTCGCAACTGGTGCAACTGCGATAGTCCAAAGCGTTCGGCATGTTCAATCACCATCACGGTCGCATTGGGAACGTCAATACCAACTTCAATAACGGTAGTCGAGACCAGAATATCAAATTCACACGACGTAAAAGCTGTCATAACGGCTTCTTTTTCCACCGGGCTCAACCTGCCATGCAGCAATCCAACCCGCAAACCGGGAAATACATCAGCTTGTAAATGTTCAGCCATTTGGCTGGCGGCCTTCAGGTCCATCTTCTCAGACTCTTCCACGAGCGGATAAATTACGTAGACCTGGCGTCCCAAACAAACTTGATCCCGGATCATATCATAGAGTTGCGTCCGACGTGACTCAAAAAAAACTTTGGTTTCTATGGGAAGCCTTCCTGGTGGCATCTCATCGATTACCGAGAGATCAAGGTCTCCAAACAGTGTCATGGCAAGAGTACGCGGAATCGGAGTGGCAGTCATGACCAGTATATCTGGATTGATACCTTTCTTTTTAAGTATCCCGCGTTGCAAAACTCCGAAACGATGCTGTTCATCAATCACACCCAGGCCAAGTTTTGCAAATTCAACTTTATCCTGAATAACCGCATGGGTTCCAATGATTATGTGGGCTGTGCCATCGGCAATTCGCGCAAGCGCCTCTTTTTTGGCTTTCCCCTTTAGACCTGCCGTTATCAGCGTAACTTCAAGCCCCATCCGGGCACACCAGCGATGTATCGTGTGCCAGTGTTGTTCCGCAAGAATCTCGGTCGGGGCCATTATGGCAACCTGATAATCGTTCTCTACAGCAATTAATGCCGCCATCAGCGCCACAAGAGTCTTACCACTCCCCACATCCCCCTGTACAAGGCGATGCATTGGATGCGGAGCCATCATGTCGGTTTTTATTTCCGCAAGAACTCGCCGCTGGGCGGACGTCAGCTCAAAGGGAAGTAGTTTTACCAGTTCCTTGGTGTAACGGTGCGTTACCTGAAATGAGATCCCCACTTCCATCGCCACACCGTTTTTTTTACGGGCAAGACCCAATTCCCAGAAGAAAAATTCGTCAAACGCCAGCGCCTGATGTGCCGGTGTTGCACCATTATTCAGATCGGCAAGGTCGGCTTCAGGAAGTGGCTCATGTACCTGACCAAGCGCCTCACGGAGAGGAGGAAAATCAGCAGGACAGAGTGCAGTGGGTACGAGGCTTTCAATGTTAGAAAGAAACCCAGCCAAGACCTCATGCATAACCCGGCGCATCGTTTTTTGATGAATCCCTTCTGACAAAGGATAGACAGGTACTATTCGGCCGAAATTTGCCGGATCAGAGTCAAGCAGAGCCTTCAGATTGCCACCTTCCGGCAGCCATTCAACGTCAGGATGATGCACTTCACGCTGATAGCCAAACTGATTAACCTCGCCACTAAAAACGCCGACACGTCCGACCTTCCAGGTACGCTTCATCCAGACGGTATTCGCGTGAAACCACTTACAGGCAATTGTACCGCTTTCATCACGCACAATTGCTTCAAATACGCGCCGCCCACCCTTGGTTGTCGTTGCATCAGCGGACAGAATAGTCCCGGAAAAAACGGCACTCTGGCCAGGAGTGAGTGAAAAAATCGGATTGAGCCGGCGGCGGTCTTCATAGCGCAACGGCAGCAGATAAAGCGCATCTTCAACAGTGCGGATATCACGCTTTTCAAGAAGTGCGGCCATTTTGGGGCCGATTCCCTTAATAAACTGGATGCCAACCTCTAGATTTTTACGGGTGATAGATTCCTTGAGGCTTTTACTCGCGGGGATAACCGGCAGTGCAACCGGTGTGACGACAGATCGAACAGGCCTCACAATTAATTCTCCCACACCCTCTTCGACTGAAAGAGTATCACCGGGGACAAGGCCGAGCTTTTTCAAAAGCTCGTCAGGAATGACAATGGAGTTATGTTCCGTGAGTACAACTGTAGACATGCACATTCCTGAACGGTAACAAAGTGGTTGAGCACCGGCGAAGATAATATTCTTTGACACACAATGTCTACTCATTTCCACTCTGTTTGATTGACAAGAATACTCTCAACAGGCATATCTGACGAAAAGCATTCATCTGATTCAAATCACAATGATACAAAAATTATCACTCTGACCAAAAAGGACTACGTATGAAATCACTCTACACATTTGATCAGCTCGTAAATATCATGCGAAAGCTACGTGCGCCGGGCGGTTGCCCCTGGGACGCGGAACAGACCCAT
>CAIRND010000365.1 GCA_903879825.1 uncultured Geobacteraceae bacterium | reverse complement strand
GCCGGAGTCGCAACGGTCGGTTTTTCGCTCAACTACCTCAGTCAGGCGCTGTGCACCTTTGCCATGATCGGCTTCGTCAGAAAAAACCATCCGGCACACAAAATTGTGCTTGGTGGTGGCTTGATAACCTCCTGGATGCAGAATCCCGGTTGGAGTAACCCCTTTGGGGATCTTGTCGATTGTCTGATTGCCGGGCCGGGAGAAGAGCTGTTACTGGCATTCATGGGGATTAGTCAGGTGCCGCACCAGCGTGTACCACCTGATTACACGTCCCTGCCGTTGAAAAATTATCTTTCACCCGGGCTGATTCTCCCCTTGAGCGCCGCCAGTGGCTGTTACTGGAATCACTGTTCATTTTGTCCGGAACGAGCCGAAGGAAACGCATATCGCCCCGAACCAATTTCTCACGTAATGTCAGACTTGCAGCATCTTATCAAAGAAACCGACCCCGTTCTGATTCACCTGCTGGACAATGCCATCAGCCCGGCTCTGTTGCACGCCTTGATTGAAACTCCACCGGGAGCACCGTGGTATGGTTTTGCCCGAATTGACGAACACCTCGCCGACTTTGAATTCTGTCGTGCCCTCAAACGTTCGGGGTGTGTGATGCTCAAGCTGGGGCTCGAGTCGGGCGATCAGAGTGTGCTGGATAAAATGTGCAAAGGGATTAATCTCGAATTAGCCTCGCGCGTTTTGAATAACCTTAAGAACGCAGGAATAGCAGTTTACTGCTATCTGCTATTTGGAACACCGGGGGAAACAATTGTTGAGGCGCGCCGTACACTTGAATTCGTTGCCCGTCACCACCAGACTATCAATTTCCTCAATCTGGCGATATTTAATATGCCATTATACGGGGAAGAGGCGTCAGAATACGGAGGCAGGCCGTTCTATGCGGGGGATCTCTCGCTTTATACTTCTTTTCAGCATCCCGGCAACTGGGATCGAAAAAAAGTGCGACATTTTCTGGAGAGTGAATTTAAACGCCACCCCGACATAGCGGAGATAGTTCGGAACGACCCGCCGCAGTTCAGCTCCAACCACGCCGCATTGCTTTGTCGCATATGATAAATAGCACCTTACTTTTTGAAGTTATTGTGTTATAAGCCACACTCATATTTCGTGGGAGATGTATATGGAGATTGTTGGCGGTTTCATGGTGATGATGAGTTTTATCAGCCTTTTTCTGGCTATTGTGTGGTTGATCATGCCGTTTGTTGTCTTTGCGATTAAGGGAAAGCAAGACCGGACATTGGAAGTTCTTGAAGCGATAGAAAAACGGCTGGCAACTCTTGAAGCATCGTTACTGACGGCTGAACCGGCACGTGCTGGCGTTGACACGCCTTCTGCAGATTCATCAGATACTGTCGCACCAGAACATCAGCATGAAAAAACAACGATTGTGGCGGAATCTCCTGCCGATAAAAAAGATCCGGACATGTCAGTCGGCGTGCAAAAAATGGAGGATTTATAAAGATGTTGCTCCGTGGCAAAAAAGTAATAATTTTTGGTGTGGCAAACGATAAGAGTATTGCCTGGGCGATTGCCCGGCTTTTCCATGAGCAAGGTGCCGAACTGGCGATAACCTATGCGGGAGAAGCCTTTGAAAAACGCGTACGTCCACTGGCAGAATCAATCGATGCCGCAGCGATACTGCCGTGTAATGTTTCCAGTGATGATGAAATTGGTGCCGTATTTAGCGAGCTTGGTAAAATATGGGATGGTGTCGATATCATTATCCATGCTGTCGCCTTTGCCAATAAGGAAGAGCTGAAGGGAACGATTCTTAATACCACCCGTGAAGGTTTTGCTACCGCGATGGATATCAGCGTGTACTCTTTTCTGGCTATAATGAAAGCGGCCCAGACGATGATGCAGGGGAGGGGCGGTTCAGCCCTGACACTCAGTTACTATGGCGCGATGAAGGTGTTCCCGAGTTACAACGTCATGGGTGTCGCAAAAGCGGCGCTCGAGGCTTCCGTGCGCTATCTGTCCGAGGCACTCGGACCGGATGGTACGAGAGTCAACGCTATTTCTGCCGGTCCTATCCGTACTCTGGCTGCTGCCGGAGTTAATGGATTTCACACAATTCTCAACCATGTTGAGTCAAAAGCTCCGCTTCGACGCACCATCACCCAGGAAGATGTGGCCAATTCGGCACTCTATCTCTGTAGTGACATGGCCAGCGGTGTCAGCGGAGAGATTCATTATGTTGATGGTGGTTACAACATCATTGGCCTATAACTCTGGAGTCTCCCCATTAAAGAAGCGTTTGGCAATCTTGCCGGTTTAAAATCAAGTCAGATACAGTCTCTGGAACGCCTGTACCGCAGGCGTGTACCCGTTGCCGAGTTTTGTTCGCACGAACTGGCTGCCCGCCTCGTAGAACTATCTTGTGACTTGCGTCGCCAAATCGGTATCCTGATCAATCGTGCCGGTAATGTGGAATACGTCATTGTCGGTGATGAAAAAGGTCTGGTCATACCCGAACTGCCTGATTACCCGCTCGGTAAAAGGGTCATGCGCGGTCTCCGCTTGGTCCACACCCACCTGAAAAATGAGCCGGTCTCAGAAGACGACTTGACCGACCTTTCTCTGCTGCGCTTCGATCTGCTGGCCGTCCTGATGTATACCCCCGGCAAAAATCAACTGTATGCTCAATTGGCATGGCTTGCTCCTGACCAAAGGGGGACAGGCACCACTCTCGAAGCGATCGTCCCGCTGGAACGGATTGATCTTGACTGCATTCATTTCATCCCGGAGCTTGAAGCCGATTTGGAGAAAGCGGCTCGATTAACACCCAAAGCCAAGGATGTTCTTGAACGGGCGATTCTGATTTCTGTCACGACCAAGGGAACCCGTCAGGACGCAGAAGATTCGATGGCTGAACTGCGGGAGTTATCCCGCACCGCTCAGGTTGAGGCACTGGACGAATTTATTCAGCGTCCCAAAACACTTAACCCCCGCACCCTGATGGGAGAGGGGATGATGCGTGATGTGGTTATCAGGGCCATGCAGCGAGGCGCCAGTATGTTGATCTTCGATCAGGAACTGACGCCGGCACAGATGCGCACTATTTCCGCAATGACTGAACTGAAGGTTATTGACCGCAGTCAGTTGATTCTCGATATATTCGCCCGCAGGGCTAAAACACTGGACGGCAAGGTGCAGGTAGAGTTGGCGCAACTCAAATATCTGCTGCCGCGCCTCTCCGGTCGTGGTGTGCAGATGTCGCGCTTGATGGGAGGGATAGGTGGCCGTGGCCCGGGTGAAACCAAGCTGGAGACGGACCGGCGCCGTGTCCGTGACCGGATCACCAGCCTGGAGCGGGAACTTAAAGAGCTGTCCCAAGGGCGTGACCAGCGGAGAAAACAGCGGGTTAAGGCTGGTGTGCCTATCATCTCTATCGTCGGTTACACCAATGCCGGTAAGTCTACCTTGCTGAATTCCTTGACTAAAAGTGATGTTTTTACTGAAGATCTGCTTTTTGCAACGCTGGATACCTCTACCCGTCGTCTTCGTTTCCCGCGTGAGCGTGAGGTGATAATCACTGATACGGTCGGATTTATCCGCTCCCTGCCGAAATCTCTGTTAGGGGCTTTCAAAGCGACGCTGGAAGAGATGCGTGATGCCGATCTGCTGTTGCACGTGGTGGACGCTTCTCATCCCCGTTTTGAAGATCAGATAGAGCAGGTGCGGGCTATTCTGGCAGAGTTGGAGCTGGGGGATAAAAAGGAGCTGCTGGTGTATAATAAAGCGGACCTGCTTGATGACATGAAAAAGAGGGATCTCGTCGCGTTTTTGCGGGTGCGTCAGTCAGCCCGTACCCAGAACAGCGTAACGGTGTCGGCTCGTGACCGCAAGAGCCTCGGGGCTTTGATGGATGAGCTGCAGAAACAATTCTGGCCGGCAGAGGAAGATACTACTCAAACTGAGCTTTAAATTCCGCCATCATCTGCTGTAATGTCGTGACTTCGCCGCGCAGGGCGGTCACCTCATCCTCTAATTTCGTTATGCGCTCATTTTCAGCAAGCACCCGTTGCCGGGCAGGTTCCGGGCGGCTTTCAGGGCTCTCTTCACTCATTTCCGGTATCCCGGAAAAAAGCTGGGCATAGCGACCTTCCTTCCTTCCCGGTTGCCGGGGCAGCAGAGCAATCAACGGTGTTTCCCGTACCATCAATTCCTGCAAAACCTCTTCGACAGCGGCAGCATCGCCAAACGGGTGCATCCGCTCGCCTCGTGTGCATAACTCGCGGCCGGTTTGCGGACCGCGAACCAGCAGCTCACAGAGAATCGCCTGTTCAGCCGGCATCAGGCCCATCTTTTCAGCGAGAATATGACGATACTTTGGTACACGCCCGCTATCGGCAGAAAGGACCACCAGTTGTTTGAAGCGGAGCGAGTCCAGTGCCCGCACAATATTCTCTTCAGTAAGAGCCATTAACGGGTCGCGGTTGGATTTCTGGTTGCATGCATTGGTGAGCGAATTGAGCGACAGTGGGTAGTATTCAGGAGTAGTCAGCTCCTTTTCTATCAAGCAGCCCAGAACACGTACTTCAACATCGTTAAGAGTTATATCCACTGTGTACTCCGTCTGAATTTAATGAAATGTGGGCCTTTTTTCCTGGAAAAGCACATATGGGCTGACAATCAACATGGCAAACTTCTTGTGAGTATCCTCTTCCCATGATTGGATCTTTGAGTCAGACGGTTTGCCTATCATGCCGTTTTCAACTAAATGCTGAATAATGGCAATGTCATCGGCTGCAACTTTATGGGCCGTCTCTGCCAGGTCAAGAGAATCATCAACCAGAATCAGGCCACCACGCTTCAAGTGAGCCCGCAGCCAGCTCCAATCCGCTTCATCAATAGTAAGCCCCATTTCTTCCTTGCTTGGTAACATGCGCGTTTTCCTCCATTCAACAACGTTAAACCGTAAGATGCGGACCAGCTATTTATCATGCGACGCACACAAAGTCTATGCCTTCCTGCCAGCCACGTCTTTCTGCCACGTTCCTGAATTGTTCCCGTGCGCCCCGTACACCAATGGCAACAATCATTTTTCTGCCATCCAGTTGCAGCTCTTCGGGTGAAAGTACCGGTGCATTGTGCAGAATCCGTCCGATTTTTTTGGGATCTACATCCAGCCAGGTGGAAACCGTCACTTCTGCAGCAGCCAGTAAGCGCTGCCATGCCCGTGCCTCAAGTCCAGCTCCGGCGATAACAACGTCACGGCAGTCCTGGAGGAAGCCTCGCAGCAGATGGTGGCACTTGCAGGCGCGGAATGCGTGTAGAGCGTATTCATCCATGGTGCGGGTGGCTCGCTCAGGGTGGTCACGCCAATACAGCAGGGTGTGCGGAATGCGGGCAAACTGAACCTTGGCCGCCGCCATGCGCAGCCAGAGATCATAATCCTCAGGCCAGTTGTTATCCATGTAACCGCCAAGCTGCTCCATGATCGTGCGCCGGGTCATGATGCTTGGATGGACAAATGGTGACTCTACAAAGAGATCCCGAATGATCTGGGAATGTGAAGATAACTCGTTCTGCCATACCTCATAGTCTATCATTCCCTGTTTGAGGCCTGTTCGCGGAAAATGCCGGAAGTTGCTGGCGACCAGTCCTATTTCAGGGTGTTGATCGAGATAGGCAACCTGCCGCTCCAGACGTCGGGGGTGAGAAATGTCATCTCCATCCAGGCGGGCCAGCAACGGGCCTCGACAGCAATCAAGCCCGGCATTGAGCGCTGCGACTAACCCACCGCCATCACGGCGGATAACACGCACGCGCCGGTCGTGGTGTGCGGCTGCAGCAAGGATATCCGGCGTCGTATCGCTTGAGCCGTCATCAACAGTGATAAGCTCCCACTGAGTATAAGTCTGCCGATAAAGCGAATCCAGCGCCGCCTGCAGATAGTGTCCTTCGTTGCGTACCGGCATAAGAATTGAAACCTGTGGCATAGTCATGGTGGCGTGTCCTGATATATTTTTACTTGACGCTGTCGAATGATACGGTGAGTATGTTATTAATCCCTGCCGGATTAATTAAACGATGAGAGGCCGTATTAACATAAAATGGGTGCATTTGAATACATAGAAGAATTGCTTGCCGTGCGTACGGTCGATGCCGTGGCAGCAGCCGGTGGTCGCACCCGGGCTTCAGTCGCCATGATACTGCACCAGGCTGCTAATGATGTTGAAATTCTCTTTATCCAGCGCGCAGCCCACGATCTTGATCCCTGGTCCGGGCATATCGCATTCCCGGGGGGGAAGCTTGAGGGGAATGAGAGGGCGTGTCAGGCCGCCCGGCGGGAAACCTTTGAAGAAATCGGGATTGACCTTGATCAGGGGCATTATTTGGGGCGACTTTCCGATATTGTCGGAGCAAATTTGCCGGTAAGGGTTTCCTGCTGCCTGTTCGAGTTGGAACGGTCTCTCTGTCAGCCGGTCTTAAATGGAGAGGTGCGGGATCTGTTCTGGGTTTCACTTTCGGAGCTGCGTGACCCGGAACGACATCTTCAGAGTAGTGTTGCTTTTGGTGAAAAACAATTCGAAGTGCCGGCCATAAAGCTTCCTGTTGAAAATAAACCGGTTCTCTGGGGAATCACTTATAGGTTGGTGATGCAATTTCTGGATATATTGGAAGGCGCTGGCGCCTCTGATAATGATAGCTCGCGGTAGAAAATACTTAAAACATTTAAAAAGGGGAAAATATCATGTCAATTAAAAGCAGCTTTTTTCTGGAGCGTGACAAAGCGGTACTTGTGGTGATAGACGTGCAGGAAAAACTGTGCCTTGCGATGGATGGCGCTGTTCTGGCACAGGTTGAAAAAAATGTTGGCATTCTGCTTGAGAGTGCTGCCGAATTGAATGTTCCGGTTTTGATCACCGAGCAGTACGTAAAAGGTCTTGGCGCAACTCTGCCGGGCCTGAAGGAAAAAGCGGCTGCCGCATGCTGCTTCGAAAAAATGACCTTCAGCTGTTGTGGCAGCACTGAATTTGTTGAAGTCCTCAAGTCAACCGGCAGGACGCAGGTAATAATAACCGGCATGGAAACTCACGTCTGCGTCTTGCAGACCGTGATTGAGCTTCGCGAGGCCGGCCTGGATGTCCATATAGTGAAAGATGCTGTCATGAGTCGCAGTAAGCAAAATTGGCACACTGCTATTCAAGCCATGACCCTTGCGGGAGCAATCCCAACCTGTACGGAGTCAGTCCTGTTCCAGTTATTGAAGGTTGCAGGGACGGATGAATTTAAAAAATTGTCTAAACTGGTGAGATAAACAGCGCGACTCTGCCGGAGACTGTTATGAGGCGGAAAAAACATGCTGAATTATCTCGGCGTGATGCTGGATGCGGGCAAGTGCCGGTAGATCCGATTTGTAAGAGATAAAGGGAACTCCGGCGCTTTCGGCAGCCTGCATATCGACCTCGCCGTCGCCGATAAAAATTGCTTCTTGTGGCCCGATATTGAAATAATCCAGAACTTTCAGGAGCGGTTCAGGATGAGGTTTTGGATTGGTAACCTGAGATGCAGTCATGACATATTCGAAATAACCGCTCAGTCCGAAATCTTCAATGATCATATCCATCGAAGTCGCCCGATTGGTGCATATCGCTAGTGAGGTGTGCCCCTTCAGTTGGTCAAGGGCGCTCACAAAACCGTCTTCCATCCGCATATAGGGCATCAAATCGCGATAGTGGATGGTCTTGGCAAATCTGAAGGCCTCTTCGCGTTGCGAATCTCCCAGGAAAAAATATTCCATCACATCATTGAACGAATAGGTGTGAAGAACCCTTTTGGCGTCACTGTTGTCACGGTCAATCTCCGGTCTCCCCAGAAAACCCATGACGCGGTTGTAAAAAACATAGTTAGATTCAATTGAATCCAGAATCACACCATCACAGTCGTAAATAACTACTTTATAGCGGCTTTTCAATGTCTTCACGTGCTGGCTCCGTTGTAGTACTCTCTTGTTTTTCCAGATATTCTTCCCACTCAATTGGGAGTAGATATTTTTTCCGGCTGTTACATTCCTTACATGCGGGGACGACATTGTTTCTGGATGCCTTACCACCTCGGGAGACCGGGACCAGATGATCCATGGTTAACTCTTCCGGCGCAAATATCCCTTCACAATAATGACAATGTCCCAAAGCCACGCGATTTTTCCACCAGCGGCTCTTGCGAAGTTCTCTCGACTTTTCCCGTTCCCGCTTTACCTCTGCTTCGCTTATTTCAATAACAAAGTGATCCATAAACAATATAATCCCTCGAAAAAAATGTCACACCGTGATGGTGAAGTCCGCCGGGAGCCGGAAAAACAAGCGGCACTATGCCTGCTGATAGTGCCCCGATTCTTTTACCGGTCAAGACTGCCCAGTAAACGCAGATAATCCTTTTGGCTTTCCCATACACAGCAGCTAATGAAGTTAAGAAATGGCGTATTGTTGCCTTTGTTTGATGCTTGCAGGGCTGCAATGTAGTCACCGCGAATAATGGGCGCAATGATGGTAACGGGGTAGCCGGATTGCATCAGGGCAAGGTTCATCAATAGCCGTGCAGTCCTGCCGTTTCCGTCTATGAATGGGTGAATCGTTGCCAGCCTAAGGTGGAGCATGGCGGCATATTCTACTGGATGCAGTCGCTTCAGTTCCGGTAAAGTGGCAATAAATTCTTGCATGGCGAAGGGAAGTGTTGCCGGTGATGGCGGGGTAAAGTCTGTACCGGTGATAATGACATTTCGGGTACGATATGTTCCCGCTGACGCTGAATCAATCCGGTAGAAAAACAGCCGGTGAAGTTCCAATATGTTTGCTTCCGAAATAACCGGATTACCAGCCAGTTCGTAGAGCAAGTCAAAAGCCTCGCTGTGCCCAACCGCTTCATAATGATCTTTAAGCGGTTTGCCGCCAACGGTGATACCGTCCTCAAGTACAACCTTCGTTTCGCTTTCCGTCAGGCTGTTCCCTTCAAGCGCATTACTCGACCAGGTTAAGCCGATACGGTAATATTCCCGCAATTGCTTGACTTCATAAGAATCAAGGGGGCGGTGTGCCAGGATCTTTTCCTGAAGCGTGTCGTTGTCTGTGAGCCGGTTTGTGTAGGCCATGATTGTATCCTGTTTCCGCTGTTTTGTCAGAACTTCTGGGTTCAAGCCTTGCTGATCTTGGCTGGATTCTTTCTCTGAGATGTTTTTCCGCCTCTCTGGCAGAATTGGTGGTTAAAGCCGCTTTGGTGCGGAATCTGCGGTCACACTTCACTGCGTGAGAATATCTGAAAGTGATTTGATTTGATAGTGATAATAGCGAGTTGGTATAGTTTTGCATGGCATGCTCAAAAAAAGTAGTTGATAAATTATTCCCTGTGGGTTATAAAGCCAATTCGTAATGCGCTTGTAGCTCAGCTGGATAGAGCAACGGACTACGAATCCGTAGGTCGG
>CAIRND010000364.1 GCA_903879825.1 uncultured Geobacteraceae bacterium | reverse complement strand
TGGATTCAGCCGATCTCTACCGGCGCGGCATTATCATGAATATCACCAACCCCAAGGTGTCGATCTTTTTTCTCGCCTTTCTGCCACAGTTTGCCGACCCGGCGAACGGGCCGTTATCGATGCAATTGGTGCTGTTAGGGTCTGTTTTTATCCTCGCAACAATTATTGTATTCGGTGCAATAAGTCTGCTGGCAGGATTTTTTGGCGAACATTTCCGGAAATCTGCACGCGCTCAAAAAGTGCTCAATCGTGCGGCATCGGGGATTTTTGCCGGATTAGCAATCAAACTGGCTTTGGCGCAACGCTCATGACAACTGCCACCCTCTATGTAATAGCCACACCAATCGGCAATCTGGAAGATATGACCTATCGCGCCGTACGTATTTTGGCCGAAGTTGATCTGATTGCGGCCGAAGATACCCGGCACTCACTCAAACTACTCAACCATTTTGGCATATCGAAGCCGCTGACCTCCTATTTCGATCATAACCAGCAGATCAAAGGCGAGCGAATTTTGAATGCGCTGCGCCAGGGAAAATCAGTGGCGCTGATTTCTGATGCCGGCACTCCCTGCGTCTCTGACCCCGGCTACCAACTGGTACGTGATGCCGTAGCAGAAAACATCCCCGTAATCCCTATTCCGGGTGCTTGTGCCGCTATTGCCGCCCTGTCAGCCTCTGGTCTACCGACCGACACCTTCACCTTTGCCGGTTTTCCTCCCTCGCGCCACGGCAAACGTTGCACGTTTCTCTCCGGCATGAATGCCCTGCCCGGGACACTGGTTTTGTATGAAGCTCCCCATCGACTCCTTGATACGCTGAATGATATTCGGGAGGTATTGGGAGATCGTCATGTAATTGTTGCGCGGGAGCTTACCAAAATTTATGAGGAATGTATCCGCGGCACCACATCAGAGGTAATTGCTACGGTATCCCAGAGCATCGTGCGCGGTGAAGTAGTAATTTTGATCGCTCCAGGCAAGGTCGCACCACCGGAAAACGAAGCGTTGGAAAAAGTGCTGGAGCGCTTGATGGCCGACGAAAATCTTTCGGTCAAGGACATTGCAAAACAGGCTGCCGCCATTTCGGGAGTATCACGCAGTGAGGCGTACGCAGAGGCCTTGAAATTGAGAACTATTGAAGATTAACGCTAAAAACACTGGAATTACAGCGGGATAGTGTGGTATAGAGTGCCCATTAAAATCAATTGTGGAGACGCCCATGAAAATATGTATTTTTGGTGCCGGCTATGTCGGCCTGGTCGCAGCCGCCTGTTTTGCTGAAAGCGGCAATACAGTCATCGCCGTTGATGTTGACCACGAAAGAATAGACAATCTCAAGCAGGGAATTATTCCGATCTACGAGCCGGGATTGAAAGAAATGGTGTTGCGCAATCAAACGGAAGGGCGCCTCTCCTTTACGACTGATATGACTGAGGCCGTACAGGCATCATTGGTCAGTTTCATTGCCGTAGGCACCCCCCCCGGCGAAGATGGCTCTGCCGACCTGAAATATGTTTTGGGTGTTGCCCGCGACATTGGTCGCGCTATGAATGGCTTCAAGATTATTGTCGATAAATCCACGGTCCCGGTTGGTACCGGCGACAAAGTTCGAGTTGCAGTTCAGGAAGAGCTGAGCGCCCGGGGTGTTGATCTGGAATTTGATGTCGTTTCCAATCCGGAGTTCCTTAAAGAGGGTGCGGCCATCGATGACTTTATGAAGCCGGATCGGGTTGTCATCGGCTGTGATAACGTCCGTACGGCAGAGATTATGAAAGAGCTCTATGACCCGTTTATGCGTAAGCAAAACCGCATGATCATCATGGATATTCACAGTGCTGAAATGACAAAATACGCTGCCAACGCCATGCTCGCCACCCGTATTTCCTTCATGAACCAGATTGCAGGTCTCTGCGAACGTATGGGAGCAGACGTTATGGCGGTCCGTGAAGGAATCGGCTCCGATTCCCGTATCGGCTATGACTTCCTCTTCCCCGGCCCCGGTTACGGCGGTTCCTGTTTTCCTAAAGATGTAAAGGCCTTAATCAGGACAGCCGAGGAGTCTGGTTATGACTTCCACCTATTGAAAGCGGTCGAAGAGGTCAATGAATTACAGAAAGAGGTTCTTGCTGATAAATTGGTAAAAATCCTCGGCACTCCCGATCAGGAAAAACCTCTCACCGGCCGGACAATCGCCTGTTGGGGGCTTTCATTCAAACCACGCACCGATGACATGCGTGAGGCTCCGGCGCTTACTATCATTGAGCGCCTTTTGGCGGCCGGTGCCACGGTGCGGGCACATGATCCGGAAGCGCTTAAAGAGGCCAAAAAGTATTTTGGAGATCGGATCGAATACAGTAACAACCAGTATGATATCCTGGACGGAGCCGACGCTCTTGCCGTAATTACTGACTGGAACGAGTACCGTAATCCGGATTTTGATCGCATCAAAGAGGCCCTTAAATCCCCAAACATCGTCGATGGACGAAATCTGTACCGGCCACCGCGCATGGCAGCAAATGGTTTCAATTACTTCCCTCTGGGAAGAAACAGTATTGGTATAAGCGGAGAGGGAAAATAATATGCGTATTCTTGTTACCGGCGGTGCCGGTTTTGTAGGTTCACACCTGTGCGAACGCCTTCTTAATGCCGGTCATGACGTCATTTGCCTCGATAATTTTTTTACCGGCAGCAAAGACAACATCATTCACCTGATGGACAGCCACCGTTTTGAGCTTGTTCGCCATGACATTACTGAGCCGATCCTGCTGGAAGTTGACCGCATCTACAATCTGGCCTGTCCCGCATCCCCGGTTCACTATCAGTACAACCCGGTTAAAACGACCAAAACCAGCGTCATGGGAACAATCAACATGCTGGGGATGGCTAAGCGGGTCAAAGCCAGAATCCTGCAGGCATCCACTTCGGAAGTCTATGGCGACCCGCACATTCATCCGCAGACCGAGGATTACTGGGGCAACGTTAATCCAATCGGGATACGCAGCTGTTATGACGAGGGTAAACGTGTTGCTGAAACATTGATGATGGATTATCACCGCCAGAACAATGTGGACATCCGTATCATCCGCATCTTCAACACCTATGGGCCGCGTATGGCTGAAAATGATGGGCGGGTGGTCTCAAACTTCATCCTTCAGGCGCTCCGCCATGAAGATATCACTGTTTATGGTGACGGTTCACAGACCCGGTCATTCTGCTATGTTTCCGACCTGGTTGAGGGGATGATCCGCATGATGGAATGTGAAGGGTTTATTGGTCCGGTCAACCTGGGAAATCCGGTGGAAAATACAATCCTTGAGTTTGCTGAAAAAATCATTACAATAACGGACTCAAAGTCGAAAATAATTTTCCAGCCGCTGCCTCAGGATGATCCAAAGCAACGTCAGCCTGATATTTCTCTGGCTGGTGAAAAGCTTGGCTGGAAACCGGAAATCGCTCTGGATGACGGCCTCAAATTGGCCGCAGCATATTTTGCGGAACGGATCAGGAAAAAGTAAATGTTCAATATGAACTTACAAAAAAGGATGTATATCATTCCAGGTGCCTGCCTGGTATTCATCCTCTTTTTCACTGTTTTTGGTGATAAGGGCCTGTTGCGTATCTTTGAACTGAAACAGGATAAAAATAAAATTGAAGCACGTATGGCTGACAGTAAAACTGATAACGAAAAGCTGAAGCGCGAAATCGTAGCCCTTAAATCTGACCGCCGCTACCTCGAAAGCATTGCTCGCAAGGATTTCGGTCTGGTGCGTAGCAATGAAACAATCTACCAGTTCCCTCAGGACAAAAAGCAGCCGTAACAGTCAGGAGCACTATATGCCACGTCAAAGCTGTGCCGTCTGTGCCTGGCGCGAAAACTGCTCAAAACGATTCTGCATCCCTGATGGAGGGGCCAGATGTCCCGATTTCACCAGAGATATCAGCATCAAAAATGATGCTGAACATATCGACAACACTTCCGAACAGAAAGAAAATCCTATAAAATGATGAGAAACAGAATAGCTCCCCTACTTGAATCCGCATTGATCGCTGCCCACGCGGCACAAGACCTGACAACATTCCCGCTGCCAACCATTATCATCGGCCATCCCGCCAATCCCGAACATGGCGATTTTTCCTGCAATATCGCCATGCAGATGGCCAAAGGCGAGCGCAAACCACCACGCCACGTGGCCGAGATTATCCTTAAACATCTGGGAAATGGCGCTGGCCTTTTGGCAAAGAGCGAAATAGCCGGCCCCGGTTTCATCAACCTGTTTGTGTCTCATGAAGCGTGGCAGGCAACTCTGCTCGATATTGAAACGCAGGGTGACGACTTTGGACGAACCACAAGCGGAGCACAAAAGAAGGTTCAGGTGGAGTTTGTCAGTGCCAATCCTACCGGCCCGCTCCATATCGGCCATGGCCGTGGCGCCGCGATCGGCGATACCCTTTGCCGGGTACTTGATGCCGCAGGGTGGGATGTGACACGGGAATTCTATTACAATGATGCCGGTGTTCAGATCAGCAACCTGGCGCTTTCCGTGCAGCTACGCTGCCTCGGCATTGAGCCGGATGACCCTCGCTGGCCGGAAGGTGGGTATCAGGGGGAATACATCAAGGACGTGGCCAGGGCGTACCTGGCGCGCGAGACTGTTGAAGCATCTGATCAGCATACAACTGCCTGCGGAGATCCGGACAACATTGAAGACATCCGCCATTTTGCCGTTGCCTGGTTGCGACGCGAGCAAGACCTTGACCTTGAAGCTTTTGACGTCCGGTTTGATGTGTACACTCTTGAGTCCGCTCTCTACAGCGAGGGTAGAGTTGAGGCGGTGGTTAACACGCTTATTGCTAATGGACACGCCTATGAAAGCGATAATGCCCTCTGGCTCCGCTCAACTGACTTCGGCGACGACAAAGACCGTGTCATGCGCAAGGCTGACGGCAGTTATACCTATTTTGTACCCGACGTAGCCTATCATCAGGCCAAATGGGAACGCGGCTTCACCCGGGTAATTAACGAGCAGGGCTCCGATCACCACAGTACGGTGACCAGAGTCCGCGCCGGGCTTCAAGCCCTTGATATTGGAATCCCGCAAGGGTGGCCCGAATATGTGCTGCACCAGATGGTGACGGTCATGCGCGGCGGTGAAGAGGTAAAGATATCCAAACGGGCTGGCAGCTATGTTACTCTGCGCGACCTGATTGACGAGGTAGGGCGTGATGCGACCCGTTTCTTTTTTCTGATGCGCAAGCCGGATGCACAGCTGGTCTTTGACATTGACCTGGCAAAACAGCAGACAAACGAAAACCCGGTCTATTATGTCCAGTATGCCCATGCCCGTATCTGCAGCATCTTTGATAACGCAGCTGAGAAGGGTTTCATCGCACCGGAAAATCCGGCATCAGCTGACCTGGCCTGCCTCTCCACACCTGAGGATTTTCAGATGATAAAGCTTCTTACGGCACTGCCTGACACAGTCGATGACTGCGCCGTACATTTTGAACCTCATCGCCTTACCTATTACTTGACTGAACTGGCAAGCTGTTTCCATGGCTTCTACAATAAAAACCGCGTAATCAGTGAAGACGCAAAACTAACAGCAGCCCGGTTGTATTTACTGAAGAGAACCGCCCAGACCCTGAAAAACGCCCTCACCATTTTGGGCATATCGGCACCGGAACGGATGTAGCGGAGGCCATCATGCGCATAGACTATAGTGAACCAAAAAAATCATGCAGTTCCGCCCAGGCAAGCCAGAGCCGCCCTCGAAAAGAATCAACTAATGGCGTGTTTATATGCGCCCTTATCTCCGGTATTATCTGCCTGGGAATCGGTTTTGCCAGCGGCTGGATGCTTTCCCAGCGCTCAGCTAAAAAAGGCTTCAAGGCGGCGATGGAACAGCAAAGCCTCGAAAACACGCCTCAGCAACC
>CAIRND010000363.1 GCA_903879825.1 uncultured Geobacteraceae bacterium | reverse complement strand
GAAAGACGCGCGGAGGTCGGTGCCGGAGTACCGCATAACGGGCCAACGGAAAAAATCAGCGGCATGGCGGGGTCGAACGGGTCAAGCTGGTAATAGTCCCGCATCAGGCGCACACCCAAACCGCGTCCGCCAAGATACTCTTCAAGAAGTTGCCGGGGGATCTCTTCGCGGCTGGAATCCCCCGTTGTCAGATCGATTGTGAGTATCGTGCCGGTCCATCCGTTCATAGTTGCCCACCGAATCCCACGCTAATGGCGGTAAGCAATTCCTGTGCTGTATGCACAAGCACGTCAGCTTCTGCCAACTCTTCGTCGCTGCCAAAGCCCCATGAACAGCCAATAGTCGTGATGCCGGCACGTTGTCCCGCCTGAATATCATTGCCGCTGTCACCGATCATGACGCATTCGTTCCGGGTGCATCCCAACAGGGCGATTACTTCCCGCAAGGGGAGGGGGGAAGGCTTTCTTTCCGGGTAGGTGTCTCCACCGCAATTGCATGCAAACAGGTCGAAAACCCCAAGAGACTGCAGCAACAACGCACTGAGATCCTCATTTTTATTGGTGATCACCGCCATCTTGATATTGCGGGCGGCAAGCTCATGGAGTGTGGTCAGTATTCCGGGATACAGTCTGCTTTTGTCGGCAATATGCTGGCGGTTGAATTCCAGAAACAGGGCGAGCGCACGGTCGACATCGGCATCAGTTGCGTGCGGCAGAGCCTGCTGAATCAGGTTGCGGGCGCCTTTGCCTATCATCAGGCGCACCGCTTCTGTTGTGAGGAGAGGATGGGAAAAGGCGATTCTGATGTGATTGACGGCATCGGTCAGATCATCCAGCGAGTCAACCAGGGTGCCATCAAGATCAAAAAGAGCCGCCCGGATGGTCATGCCGACTTTGTTTTCTTTGGCGAGTCAGCTTTAGGAAGAATAATCACAGGCGTTTTTGCCGCGCGATAGAGGAGGAACGTTTTGCCGAGTATCTGGGCCACTTCAGCCTGACACGCTTCTGACAGGCATTCTGATGCTTCATGTTTATCGAGGTTACTGCTTTCAAGGATTTTTACCTTGATCAATTCATGGAAATCGAGGGCAGCCTTCGCTTCAGCAATGAGAGCCTCTTCGATATCTTTTTTGCCGATCTGGATAAGGGGTTTCAGTTTATGCCCGAGGGCGCGCAGGTGTCGTTTCTGTTTTCCGGTCAACATACGTTGGTAAGCTCCTGATGATGCAAGGTGAAATAATAGCTGATGCTATATCATACTGGGTGACTCGCTGGCAAATCACAATTTTATTACTGAAAGAAGCTGCTCCAGTTTTTCTACTGTCGAAACAGCAGGGTAACAGGTGCCTGGTGCGCACAAAGAGAGGGAGAGCGCCGCTGGACGGTATTCACTTCGGATAATCAGGCTTTGTATGGGATGGTTATGAAGTGCCGCATTGAGTGCAGATGCTTCAGGAGTGTGTATTTCGCCGGAAAAAGTGGCGGTAGTCGGCTCGCGATCAAGCAGCGTAAGCAGTTGCAACGCCCCCAAATGTCCTAACGGATTATCCCTGATTTCACCCAGGATTCCACTGAGCGCTTTTTTTGCAGATTCAAG
>CAIRND010000362.1 GCA_903879825.1 uncultured Geobacteraceae bacterium | reverse complement strand
CTACTTGGGTGGATGTCAAACTTTCCATGACGCTCAGTCATAGCCGCTAACCCACCTTCTGCAAACCTCTTCCATTTGGGGCCATGCTCTATGTGACTTTTCCAGCCCCTCGAAAACGTACGGATTCAAAATTTGATTTCCCCAAAGCACATTCCGATCAACCTCGCTTAGTGATGCCTCGTCACAGATAATATGCCAATTCTGCTCGATGCACTCAATCTGCCTAACGATAATGTCAACTGCCTCATCTTCAGAAAGTAAAAATTGCGGGGCAGACGCCTTGCAAGTGGTAATCCTGCTTGATCGATCTTCTCCTGTGATCAGCATTGCCTGTGTGGCGGTTTGCCCATGGCGACCCTGCGGGCAGATGTCATATGCTGGGGTCAGAGTCATCATTTGTCCATCCCAGAAAGCCGCATGATTGCGGGCATGGTCATCAGTATTGCCTATCAGGATGTTGAACACGATGCGGGAAAACAGTTCGCGCAACGTTTTCTGAGCGTTTCTGAATTTGGTTCGGACAAGCTCGGCCAGCATTTCGTAGCTTGCATAGCGTGCCATCATCTCGTCCAGAGACAACAGCGTTAGTGCAGAAACAATACTCTTGCGCTGCCACCCGTTGACCGTTACCTTTCGATCGAAACGTTCGACAAGCAGTACATCTTTGCCGGAAGCGCGTTCCAATGAGACAGGCGCAACATCAAGTCCGGCCAAGCCTGCAAGTCTCATCGCGATATACTCGACTTTCACAACGGAGTAGATATCGGTGGAGGTAGAAAATTTTGCGATGAATTTCTTACTATCACTTTCTATGAGGGCCTTGGGTCGTGCTCCTCCGATTGAGGTGCCATGCTGAAGGGCTTGGGCAAGTTCCGCCGTTAGCGGAATTCCCCTTTCGACGAGTTCGGTTGCCTCAATCAGTTCTTCAATGTGGGCTCCGGAGGCATATCGTGGCTCATACTGCGTAGGTGATAGCTGGAAATCCAAAGCACCTATTCGGTCAGACCCGGACTCGATAAAGTAACTTAGTTCGTTCAGTGTTGCGGGGTCGATTCCAGGCGCTTTACTTCCGAACTTCTTGTTCAATATTACTCTGCGTCCCCAGGCATCAGGAGCTGCATCTCGCAAACACCCTGGAATGAAAAGCCCAGGGAGGAGAGGGAGTTGCCCTTGACGGAGTGGTAGTTCAGCGTCGTAAATAGCTATAGCATTATCGCGCTGCAAATAACTTTTTCCGTAGTTGAAGACGTATGTCGGTCCTACGGCCATAAGCTTGCCGGCCACCACTGGTTCTGTCGCTCCTGGGAGCCAGATCCAGACATATAATTCATTGTACTCAGAATTCATCGTCCACCTTAACTAAACTGCGAATCACTTTAGGCAGTAAAGCGAGTTTATCCTCTACTCGATGTAAGTTTCTGGTTATGTTCGATCTTCCTTCATCCCCAAAAAGATTCACCCCCACAAGGTTGGCAACCTCAAATACCAGGCCGATCTCGCACTTCAGGTCTCCACGCTCGATTTTCTGCAAAGTTCTTCTGGATATTCCCGCACGTCCAGACAGGTCTTCCTCGGTCATCTTGCGCTCTTTTCTGCCGAGTCGGATGAGCTTGCCTAACAGCTCTACTGCATCTCGGGTCTGTCTGAGATATGTACGGTTCACTGGAGATGCCATAAGTCACCATTTGAGTATTATCGTAGTCATGTAACCACTTAGTGACTACGATAGTATCCAATATAAGGGCTACCGTCAATATTATTGTGTTTTATCCTTTCGAATGTAAGCAACTAAAAGGGTTGACTTCATAGACGCTATAAAGATCATAAATTACTTTGTTTTAGTTGTCTTTCAACCATAACGTTCTTCAATGTATTTTGTATGTCACCTATTTTGTAGGGTTTATTGATAAATCCGGCTATTTTTTCACGGGCTATACGCGAAGTCACGGCTACTTCACCAAAACCACTGGAGATAATAATCGGCAATCCTGGACAGATTTTTTTCAACGCACCAAATAACTCATAACCGTCCATGACGGGCATGCCAATATCGGTTATAACGACTGTGATTTTTGCTTCATTTTTCTGGTACATCTCCAAAGCTTCCTTGCCATTAGATGCTGTCACAATGTTGAACCCAAGCTTTTTCAGGAGGAGCTGTACTGTTGTTCTAACTTGTTCTTCGTCTTCTACCAGTAAAATAGTGCCGCTTTCCTGCCACGGCACTAATGGCGTTAATTGTTGTTGTAACGGAGCTCCTGCAGAGGCATACAGCGGAACTGGCAAATAAACCGTGAAAGTTGAACCATTGTTCGGTTTACTTGAAAGTTGCAATGCACCACTATGGGCTGTGATTATACCAAGTACAGCAGACATTCCCAAACCCCTCCCGCTAAATTTAGTGGTATAAAACGGTTCAAAAATTCGCTGTTTAGTTTCATCAGTCATTCCGCAGCCATTATCAGTTATATTTAGGCAGAGATACTGACCCACTGGAATAAGAATCCCGAGATGATCCTTATCTGATTGACCCTCCATTATTGACTTATTTGTTAGTGATACGTTGACTTCACCTTGCAAGTCACCAATAGACTCTGCAGCATTGATGATCAAATTCATCACAACCTGTCTGAGTTGGCTGGCATCAGCTTCAATGATCAGGATATCAGATGATAGTGTCAAAAAGTTGATACTCGCATTCTGGTTAACTGTTGCCCTCAGCATATTCACCATCTCATCAACAAGTAACCACATATTGACCTGGGTTGGGGCATATTGTGCTTTCCCTGCGTATGTCAGCATTTGTCTGCAAAGTTCCGCAGCACGTTCCGCAGCTTTTTCTACCACGGGGATATAGGCTTCTGCGTCGTTATAATCTGCCCGTATCAGAGCGCAATACCCCATGATTATTGCCAAAATATTGTTGAAATCATGCGCAATACCACCGGACAAGACGCCAAGGCTCTCCAGTTTTTGGGTTTGTTGAAATTGCAGTTCAAATTGTCGGCGTTCCTCTTCTGCCCGTTTTTGTGCAGTGATGTCACGGATGCACTCGATTGCACCAATTACGTTTCCGGATTGATCGTGAAGTGGTGATGCCTTGGCAAAAACCCAAGCACCTCTCCCGTTATAGAGTGCATTACAATAAGCTTCCCCAACGATGGTGTCACCTTCTCGAATGAGATTGGGATACTTTGCAGCGATTTCCTCTTGATCGGCAAAGACCAGATCCATTAACTGTGGCCGTGCCTCTCCATAAAACGGGATTGTGTACGCGTAGTCATTTTTGCCAATCATATCGGCTGCTTGGATCCCTGTCATTTGCTCAATGGCCCGATTCCAGATGATGATCCGTTTATCCTTATCAATGGCGAGAGTTGCGTCCGGCAAAAAATTTATAATATCTGTTAGTTGATTCTGTGTTTCAACTAATGCCTTTTCGGCCCGTTTACGTTCGGAAATATCGAAAACTATCACGTGTAAAATATGACGCTCTCCAAACTGGATTATGCTGGACGATTCTTCTACTTCGCGAATTGACCCATCCTCCAAGCGGTGTTGGGTTTCATGTTTACTGCCCTGATTTGGGAATACTGAATCTGCGGGGCGAACGTCGTCTTCACTGGAAGGCAGTGCGAGTATATCACTAAAGTGTTTTGTCAGCATTTGGTCGCGGTGATATCCATAGAAATGCAGGGCAGTGATATTGGCATCAATAACAAGCTTATTGGAGGGATCAATCAGTAGCATAATGGAGGTATTATCAGCAAACTGGCGACGATATGTTTCTTCGCTTTCAAAGAGCGCATTGCGTTCATTACGCAGCAGCAATACCGTGTTAACAATCTTGCGGCTTCCAATCATGATAAAACCCATTCCGAGAAGCCAAATGAGGGAATGGATGAATGCGACCTGATACAATTGACTATTCAGGGTCTTTGTAATCAAGCTAAGAGAAAGTGTTACACTAATTCCACCACGACCATCACCCTCTTTATATCCCTGTGCAGAATGACATTTTAGACATGGTTTTTCAGTTACAAGTGGCCGCATGATACGCATGTAGGGTTGGCCATTCATATGTACCAGTTCAACCACTTCTCTGGAACCTTTTTCAAATGATCTGAGGGCCTGTGTCTCCCATGGGTCTGGGTTGTTTTCTGGGCGTATAGGATTCAAACTTGTGATGTGTCCCTGGGGAATGCCCGGCCGTTCGCGGGCTAATTCATATATTTGGCGGGACATAAGTGCGGGGTTGATATGCGAAAATTGGTGGTTGGTTGCGGTGGCTGCGGATTCCATTACATAGACTCCACCATGCTGATCAGCCCAGCGGCGGAGGAGAATGTCCTTCTCAAAAATATCCTGTGCCATTCCAACACCAATTTCATGGATAGCATGACGATTTCTATTGAAATAGAAGGTAAACAAACCGGCGAGCATTACTGTCCACAATAGAGCGCAGACTACCGCATAGCGAAGTATTTTTGTTATTTCATTGGGCTTTTTATTGTGAGTGAGTGTTTTCAAAAGTAACCTGAAGCGGAAAGTTGCAGTCAATTACTATTCTTATCGGCTATGTGGCCTAAACCGTAATTGCCGAAGCGATATTTTCGAAGTCACATTCGACTTCAAGAAAAACATCCACCAGGAAAGGATCAAAATGTTTGCCACTTTCATCTTTGATCATAACAAGTGTGTCACTGTGATTAATGCCTTTGCGATAACACCTGTCTGAGCGGAGTGCATCATATACATCCGCCAGTGCCATGATCCTTGCTGATAGTGGGATATTGATGCCAATCAGTTTGTCTGGATAGCCTGTGCCATCCCAACGTTCATGGTGATAAAGCGCGATCTCGATTCCCATGCCAATAAAGGCGTTTTTTGAGTACTGATTGAAAACTGCCTGTAAGTTGTCTGCACCAATCACAACGTGACTTTTTATGATTGCAAATTCATCTTTATCCAATTTGCCTGGCTTGAGCAAAACGCAATCCGGAATAGCTACCTTGCCAATATCGTGTAGAGGAGCTGCGTGCTGAATGCGTTTAATGAAGGACTGAGTTACTTGTGATTTATAAGGGTGATCTTTCCCAATGCTTTCCGCTAATAGTTTACAGTATTCGCGAACACGCTCGAGATGGGCACCGGTATCTTCATCTCGCTGCTCTGCCAACTTAGCCATCGCAAAGATAGTTGCATGTTGTGCATTTGTAAGCTCAACAATTTGCTTCAGTAGCAAGCGACTGTTTATTCCTTCAAATTTTTCTTTAAGCCTATCAACATATCGGTTTAAATGCTTCGCGAGAAGACCGGTCTCTCCGTCCAGGTCCACATTCATGTGCTCGGCAATTCCGACCTCACCATTACTCATATCGTCCAAATTCTTTCCAAACGTATCAATGGCTGTTGAGATGCTACGCTCTGAAAAAAATGACAGAGAAATGCATAAAAGTGCGAATATGATGCAGATGGCAAAAATACTCCTCCTCATAACCACAGTGCTGGCTATTACATCATCCACATAAAGCCCACTTCCTACAACCCACCCCCATGGTGCAAATTTCTTGACGTATGACATCTTGGGGTAGAGTTCGTTCGTTACTCCTCCATCTTCGGTTGCTTTATTCCATTCATATTTTACTGTTCCAACCTCACTTCGCTTTACAACCTCATTCATGGCAATGAAAAGGTTTTTATTTTTAAATTTTTGATCTACTTTTCCGGCTGCATCGCCAATAGAAGTAGCCTTGTTAAAGCTTTGGTCGCCCAAAACCATACTATTTAATGCCGGAGAAGTCGGGTGCATTATCATAACCGGCACCGGAGTGGTCAGATCATGAATCCAGACGTATTCTTTCTTGCCATAACGCAACGTGCTCAGTTCCTCTATGGCCGCTTTTTGCGCCTCTTTTATCGTTATTGCACCGGATTTTACCTGTGCATTCTTTTGTTCTATTATACCAATAGAAAACTCAACAATAGATCTAATGGTTCCTAAACGTTCCTCCATAATTTTATTTTCGATTAAAGGAAGCAGGTACGTAAACAGCAAAACAATGAGCAAAATGCCGCTCGACATGGAAGTAAATGTAATTTTGGAAGTAATTCGCCAGTCCTTAAAGTTTTTCAGTGACATATACAACTTTCCCTGTATTTACAAAAAGCTGGATTAGTATCACCGTTTTCCGATTCAGATGCCCATAAAAGAATTGTTTGAAATGGGAACAAACGGACGGGCGGTAAGGAGATAACTGAGTTAGTTGTCGCAAGCCTTTTTCAAACGGCCCATCACATTAAAATAGAAAGTCATTTTTGCATTGTTCAGATTTCTGACAATTGAATTCAACATATTATGAGTCTAATTATTTCAGGCACCTATACCGTATACACAATCCGTATGCAATATATTTTTATAGTGCGAGTGTCCGTAATATGATAGAGCGTAATTTATTTTGGAAATTACGGACTAATCCTGATATGTTGAGCGCATGCTAACGCCATATAGTTCACCCGACATTCTTGGTACCATTATTGATGCCATACCGGACTTCATCTTCTGGAAAGACACAAACGGCGTTTTTCGTGGTTGCAACCATACGTTTGCTGAATTGTGTTTCGGACTCTCACGTGAGGAGATTGTCGGAAAGAGCGATTTTGACCTGATGCCTGATGCCGAGATGGCAGCGAAATTTCAAGAAGAGGACCGTGCTATAATGACTGCGGCATCTCCTCGTAGGTTAGATATTTGGTTCAAATTAGCTGATGGTTCCAGCAGATGCCTCGACGCTCAAAAAATTCCTATGACCTATGCCGATGGAGAAGTGTACGGACTGCTTGTAGTCGCACGTGACATTACAGACGCGAAGTGTCTTGGCGAAGCGTTGCAGGTAAGTGAAACTCGATATCGGACTCTTTTTAGCAACATGTCTGAAGGCTTTGCAGTCCATGAAATAATCTGCGATCAGAAGGGAGTTCCCTGTGACTACCGCTTTCTTGAAATCAATGAAGCCTTTGAGAAATTAACGGGATTAACCCGCAAAGATGTCGTAGGCAAACGGCTGTCGGAGGTAATGCCTAACGAAGATGCTGTCTGGATTGACGTTTATGGCAAAGTTGCACTTACCGGCACTTCTGAGCGTTTTACCCGGCATTCTTCCATACTCAACCGTTACTATTCTGTTTACGCCTATTCACCGGCTCCGTGTCAGTTCGCAACCTTATTCATGGATTCAACTGATCAGATAGTATCATCACAGGCTTTAGGGATAAGCGAGGCCAGACTGACGGAAGCCCAGCGACTTGCTAAACTGGGATATTGGGATCTGGATCACGCTACCGGAAAGTTGCAATGGTCTGATGAAATATACCGGATATTCGAAACCGACGTCAGTCGTTTTGGATCCTCTTACGAGGCTTTTTTTAAAGCTATTCACCCCGATGATCGGGAAATAGTTCGCAACACCTTTGAAAGCTCATTACAAACACATACTCCTTATGGCATCACCCATCGTATATTGTTGGCAGGAAACCGTATTAAATATGTACATGAACAGTGTGAAACCAGTTTTGATGCAGTCGGTTTACCACTCCGTTCCTCGGGAACGGTTCAGGATATTACCGAGCGGAAGATATTGCAGGACGAGTTAAATCGAATAGTACAGGATGAACGGGAGCTTTACAGCTTTCATACGATAGTCACCAATAGCTCAGCTCTGAGAACGCAGTTGGAATTAGCTGCACGCGTTTCCAAAGCTCGCCAGACGACAGTGGCTCTCTACGGTGAAAGCGGCTCGGGAAAAGAGGTGTTGGCCCGTGCAATTCATACTGCAAGTAGTGACCTCCCTGGAAAGTTTATTGCTGTCAACTGCGCCGCTATCCCTGAGAATCTACTGGAAAGCGAGCTTTTCGGTCATGTACGCGGTGCCTTCACCGGAGCAGACAGCGATCGTGAGGGGAAATTTAGTATTGCCAAGGGTGGAACCATCTTGCTTGACGAAATTGGCGACATGCCAATATCGCTTCAGGCAAAACTATTGCGCGTGCTGGAAGAACGCACATTTGAGAGGATCGGCAGTAATATCTTGGTGCAGGTAGAGTGCAGAATAATCGTATCAACAAACCGTGATCTTTCTCTGCTGGTGCTGGAAGGGCGTTTTAGGGAAGACCTGTTCCACCGTATAAATATATTTCCCCTCAGAATACCCCCGCTTAGGGAGCGCTGTGAAGACATACCGCTCCTGTGTGATCATTTGCTTATAGTACTCCGGCATGAACTTGGGCGACCATTGCCTGGTATCTCTCCACAAGCCATGAAGCAGTTACTTGCCTACCGCTGGCCGGGTAATGTCCGCGAATTACGTAACTGTCTTGAACGGGCGGCTATCATTGCCGATGGTGGAATGATTACCCCTGAACATCTGGCCATCGTCACAACTGATTCAGTTCCTGATTCCGTATCTATCGACGAAAAGGCAATAACATATAAACTTTTGTTATCCTCCACCGACGTAGGACTTGATACATTGCTTGATCAAATCATGGCCATTACCCTTGAACACTGCAATGGCAATAAAGCTCAGGCCGCCAGAATTCTAAAAATTGGACGTTCTGCCTACTACCGCAGTAAAGTTTAAAATCCCCCCAACAAAACATATGTGTCTGGCTGATACATATAAACCAGATGATGTGTCATACAGACACACTTATTTTATCCCACTATATTATATTCAAATGAAAGCAGATAGTTACAAAACTTCCCGCTGTTGGCACGCTATTAGCTTCATTAATAGCGCAGTAGTATTTTAGTATCAATTGTGTTCGTATATGGAACACATCGGGAGGTACAATGTCACAGGAAGCACTTGAAATGCTGTTAGGTCGTCTACTAACAGATGAGGATCTTCGCCAGCGAGCGGCAACAGACCTTGTTAAAATATGCCATGAGGAGGGCTACCTCCTGAGCAAAAAGGAAGTAAGTATGATCTGTCCAGAGGATTTTGTCCGTCTTGCGATGGTTTCCAGCTGGATGAATATCGGCATGAAACGTAAATCGGCACACACATCAAAGGTCTGAAATAATAAATAAAACCGGAGGAATAAAAGTGAAAATTGGTACAAGGCTGATACTGGGATTTGGGACATGTCTGTTTTTTCTGTTGGTGCTGGGTGGCTTTGGTCTTTATGAACTGAAAGTTATGAATGCAAAAGGTGACAAAGCGATTGAAGTAGACTGTAAAATTGTTGAAAATGCCCAACGCATGAGAGCGAACATTAATATGATGCGTCGCTATGAAAAGGATGCTTTCCTGAACGTTGACGACCGTACCAAAGTAGATGAATACGCTAAAAAGTGGGGCGAAGTACGGGAACATGCAAAAAAACGGATGGAAACTTTATTAAAGCTGGAAGAAGAACCGAAAGACAAAGAAACTCTTACCGCTATTAACAAGTCAATCGAAGGATACGAATCCGGCTTCGGTAAAATTATTGAGAAAATAAAGAGTGGGGCAATTACCACAAGCCCTGATGCTAATAAGGCAATTGGCGAGTACAAGGAGTCCATCCATCAGGCAGAAAAAAACATCACGGATTATGCAACGGCTAACGATGCGACTATGGAAAAGGTAAAAAAGGAGTTGGACAGTGATAAACAGCACGCCGTCATCATAATAATTTCAATAATTGCCTTATCATTTATTATCGTCATGATTATGACGATAACTCTGATTCTCTCCATCAAACGCCCTCTTACTCAAATTGATCAGATGGTCACCGATATTGCCCAAGGAGATGGCGATCTAACTGCCCGCTTGCCGTACAAAGGCAAGGATGAACTGGGCGAAATATGTGATGGATTCAATCTTTTTATTGAGAAACTACATAGCGTCATCAGTCAAATAGCATCGACATCTACCCAAGTTGCCTCTGCTGCAAGCCAATTAAACGCTACTGCCGAGCAGATTGCCACGGGTTCAGAAGAAGTCGCCGCCCAAGCCGCCACTATTGCAACAGCGGGAGAAGAAATGGCGGCAACCTCCGGTGATATTGCGCAGAACTGCCAGATCGCTGTGGAAGCTGCAAACAGCGCATCACATACAGCACAACGTGGGTTTGATGTCGTCCAGAAAACAATCACAGGAATTAAAGTGCGTGGCGCCAAGAGCAAAGATAATGCCGTGATTGTCGGCTCACTTGGCACACGGTCCGAACAGATTGGTGCCATCGTTGGAACAATCGAGGATATTGCCGATCAGACGAACTTACTTGCATTAAACGCGGCAATCGAAGCTGCCCGTGCTGGAGAGCAAGGCCGAGGTTTTGCCGTTGTTGCTGATGAAGTACGAGCTCTGGCTGAACGCACGACACGGGCAACCAAGGAAATTAGCGGCATGATCCGAGCAATACAGACAGAAACTCAACATGCAATTTCTTCATTGGAAGAAGGAGTCAAAGAGACCGAACGAGGCGCAGAAGAGGCATCTCAGATGGAAACCTCTCTTAACGAAATACTCGAGCAAGTGAGTTCCGTTGCCATGCAGGTAAGCCAAATTGCGACTGCGGCCGAGGAGCAGACAGCGACCACTAACGAGATATCAAGTAACATGCATATGATTACGGAAGTGGTACAACAAACCTCTCACGGGGCACAAGACTCATCAGCTGCCGCAACGCAACTTCATGGCAACGCAGAGGAATTGCAGCGGTTGGTGCGGCAGTTCAAGTTGTAATACAATAACGTAATGAGAATTTCATATAGTGACAACGAGGTGGCGTGACTGTCTCGAAAACAATTGAAACGGGAGATCCGCATGCAGATTAAGGACAATGGGAATAATGGGCTAACCATCACGGGTAACATTAAGACGGTAGAAGATAGCTTAGAGATACAAAAGGCGATCACGACCCATCTGAATAAAGGTATAAAAAACGTACTCTTAAAAATGCATGACTCGTTTTCAATGACATCTACCGTAATTGGTCATCTGATGAAGCTGGTTAACGTCGACAAAATCTCTGTTTCTTTGATTGTCGCTGACGATCGTTTATATGAGCTTCTTGAAGAACTTTGCCTTGTTCAGCTGTTTAATGTTCGTCTTGTGGCGAATTAATGGCTTGCTGCAGTTCACAAACCGTTTAGAAGTTCAAATTACGCGATATATTACCAAGGAATATGCAACTTACCTGAATATAATAAAGGACCTACACAATGAACTTCAGTATAAAAACGAAACTTCTCATTATTTTACTGGTTGCCTGTGTCTCAGTGACCGTGGCCGGAGTTATTGGTCTGGCCGGCATGAAATCATCTAATGATTCTATCGAAATCATGTACAAGGAAAATCTGGTTAATACTGCTCAGATCAGCCAGATAATGGCACTTATGCGTGACAATCGCATCCAGTTGCTGCTTGCACTCCAGCATGACCCCGCTAATCCCGAAATAGTAAAGATGCACGACCATCCGCTTACCTTTCATACGGATCAGGTTGTTAAGAACATCGAAGAAATCTCAGTCATATGGAAGGAATTTACCTCTGGAGGTACCTTAAGCGCCGAAGAAAAAAAATTAGCGGATGACTATGCTGAAAAGCGGATGCATTTTGTTAAAGAAGGACTACTTCCAACACGAGAAGCGGTCCTTGCTGGTAAGTTTGAAGAGGCTGTTAAAATTACCCTGACTAAGACCAACCCACTTTTTAAAACTGCCAACGAAGCAGCACAAAAGATTTATGATAACGAAAAATCACAGGCCAAAAGGTCACATGAAGATGCTGTCGGTCATTATCATACCACCATGGCGCTTGTCGCAGCAGCAATCCTGCTGTCAATCATCATAACTCTGATTTTAGGATTTATAATTGTTCGTTCAATTACGAATTCAACTGCGGCGTTGATTAAAGCGAGTGGTGACATGGCACAAGGTGATCTATCACATCGACTGCATTTTACTACACAAGATGAATTCGGCGTTATTGGCAATTCGTTTGATGCTATGGCCGATTCCTTTACAGTGGCACTCCAAAAGGTGGCAGAGGCTTCTACACAAGTTTCTGTTGCGGCTTCTCAGGTAAACTCAACCGCAGAGCGAATCGCAACGGGTGCAGAGGAAGTAGCCGCACAGGCTACAACCATTGCAACCGCCGGCGAAGAAATGTCGGCTACTTCCGGTGATATTGCTCAAAACTGCCAGATGGCGGCCGAAGGAGCTCAGCGTGCGACGCAATCGGCAAACAATGGAGCGAGTGTTGTAGAAGCTACCATTAAGGTTATGGGACAGATCGCTGACAAGGTTCAGGAATCGGCCCGAACAGTCGAAAGCCTGGGCGCTCGGTCAGATCAGATTGGAGCAATAATCGGAACTATTGAAGATATTGCCGACCAAACAAATCTGTTGGCTCTAAATGCTGCTATTGAGGCGGCACGGGCTGGAGAACAGGGCCGGGGCTTTGCGGTAGTTGCTGACGAAGTTCGCGCATTAGCTGAACGCACCACTCGTGCAACTAAAGAAATTGGAGAAATGATTAAGGCCATCCAGAAAGAAACTAAAGGGGCTGTTGTCGCCATGGAGCAGGGCGTTCAGCAAGTTGAAGCAGGTACCGTTGAAGCAGCAAAATCCGGCGATGCACTGCGCGATATTATGGAACAGGTTAGTGCCGTTTCCATGCAGGTTAACCAGATAGCAACCGCCGCCGAAGAACAGACTGCCACGACAAGTGAAATTTCAAATAACATGCACCAGATCACCCAGGTAGTACAGGACACCGCCAGTGGAGCACACCAATCTGCTACTGCGGCCAGCCAACTTAACGGTAACGCGGAAGAACTGCAGCGACTTGTCCGACAGTTCAAACTATAACTGGCACATAAATGTCGTAGGTAACTTATAAATTACAAGGAGATTGATATGTCATTTACCGCTCGTATTATAGTTGGGAACACATTGGGAATTATCCTGACGGTGGCAGCAATGGCACTCTTCAATCCGAAGGGTGATCTTCTCATATCAATTGCAATCGGTGCAGCTTTGTTGATTGTTATGTCGACTGTCCTTGGGTTTTTAAGCAACATTGCTTTTAAGCCGTTGGCCAGCATTGTATCCGCTCTGGAAAAAGCTGCGTCAGGTGATCTTTCCGTTCGCGCGGAGGTCACAGGGACCGGCGATTTTGCCCGTTTGGCAACGGCTTTTAATACTATGATGACTGATATGAATAAAGCCATGCGCCAGTTTTTCTCAGTGGCTGATACGGTGCGAGATTCTGTGGTGATGGTGCGATCCACCACTGATGCTATGGCTTCTGCGGCTGAAGACGTAGCTATTCAAGCGAGCACGATTGCAACCGCCAGTGAAGAGATGTCTGCAACGTCCGGAGATATTGCCCGTAACTGCTTATATGCAGCAGAGAGTGCTCAGAAGGCCACCGAGCAGACGCACGTCGGTTCGCAACTGGTGCAAAGCAGTTCCCGCTTGATGGAAGGGATCGCCCAGCGGGTCAATGTGTCATCTCAGACAGTCGAGGGATTGGGACACCGTTCCGATCAGATTGGGGCAATCGTCAATACAATCCAGGATATCGCGGATCAGACCAACCTGTTGGCGCTGAATGCCGCTATTGAGGCAGCAAGGGCTGGTGAACAAGGCCGGGGTTTTGCGGTTGTGGCCGATGAAGTACGGGCATTAGCCGAGCGTACAACCAAAGCAACCAAAGAAATTGCTTCAATGATAAAAGCAATCCAAAGCGAGACTCAGACCGCAGTTGGATCAATGTCCGAAGGGGTTGCAGAGGTAAAACGGGGAACTGCCGAAACTTCGCGTTCCGGAGAAGCACTGGAGGACATCCTCAATAAAATAAATGAGCTGACAATGCAGATCAGCCAGGTTGCGACAGCAGCGGAAGAACAGACTGCCACAACTCAGGAGATCACCAATAATATCCAGATGATTACCGACGTTGTTAATCGCAATGTGGTAAATGCCCATAGCACAACTCAGGCAACCACCACACTTGCCAAACAAGTTGATGGTCTGCATGAATTGGTCAGCCACTTCCGGCTTTCGAAGTCTCTTGAATGGGACGCATCTTTTTCAACCGGCATATCGAAGTATGATGAACAACACAAAGTACTCTTCAATATGGTAAACGAATTGGCGGATGCCATGCAGCAGAAAAAAAGCAAAGAGGCTGTTGGTAGGGTTTTAAACGGCCTTGCCGAATATACCGTAAACCACTTTGCCGACGAGGAACGAAGCTTTTCGCAGTCTCACTACCCGGAAGAATCCGATCACAAAGCATTACATAAGAAATTGGTCACTCAGGTAGTCGACCTGATTGGAAAGTTCAATGCTGGCGAACCGCTTATTACCCAGGACGTAATTAACTTTTTGCAGGATTGGCTCATAAACCATATTAAAGGTGTTGATAAACGCTATGGCCCTCACTTTAACAAGAATGGTATCAAATAGCTGCGGAATAGTTATTACAGGATAGAGCGCAGCAAACCAATTACCTGACTTTTATTTACAATAAGCGATTATTTCAATTCACGTATTCATGGTGATTTGATCCATAGCCCGAAAAAGGAGCCCAAAATGTCAACACATGCACTTGTAAAACTAAATGACTCAAAAAACGATGAACTGGTGCAACTGGTAAGTTTTATGTTGGCAGATGAAGAATATGGTGTTGAAGTTCTCAAGGTACGCGAGATCATCCGCATGCCAACAATCACCAAAATGCCCAATGTCCCTCAGCACGTCGAGGGCATCATCAATCTTCGTGGTAAGGTAATCCCGATTATATCCATGCGTAGGCGTTTTAATTTGATGGAAAGCGAAAACAGTAACCAGACCCGGATTATTATCATGGATGTGTGCGGTAGTCTGACCGGATTTATCGTGGATTCTGTTTCAGAAGTTATTCGCATCCAAAGCAGTGAAATCCAGCCACCTCCAGCGATGGTACTTTCGGGTGGCATTGGTCAGGAATTCATCACCGGTGTCTTTAATCACGCCGAAAGATTACTGATAATTATGGATATTGATCTTATGTTCTCTGATGATGAGAGGGAAAGTTTTGGTGAGATTTGATTTCATTTAACCCTTTATTCAGTATGCAGTACTTATGCTATTCCAAATCAAATCGAGGTGCTCTTGGAACAGGTTT
>CAIRND010000361.1 GCA_903879825.1 uncultured Geobacteraceae bacterium | reverse complement strand
GACTCTGAACACAATCGGGTTGGTCATGGAGGGTGGAAGTATTGAGAGTGACGGCCTTGGAACAATCTTGACCAAGGCAGAATGCCTGCTTTCGCCCAATCGTAATCCTCAGTTGGACAAAAGTGAGATTGAACAGGCACTGGCCTCTCTCGTCGGAGCAAAGCGCGTTCTCTGGCTCCATAATGGTTCTCTGGCCGGTGATGATACTGATTCTCATGTTGACACCCTTGCCCGGATTTGTCCGAACGATACCATTGTTTATCAGGCATGCGACAATCCGCTGGATGAACATTTTGAGTCACTGAAACTTATGGAACGTGAACTTCAAGCGTTCACCGCCCCAGACGGCTCCCCCTATCGCCTGATCCCCCTCCCCTGGCCAAAAGCCCGCTTTGACGAGCAGGCTCACCGGCTTCCGGCAACCTATGCCAATTTTCTGATTATCAACGGCGCGGTACTGGTGCCTACATATTACGATCCTGAAAATGATCGTACGGCACTGGACCGTATCGCCTCGGCTTTCCCCGGTCGTGAAATAATCGCCATTGACTGCCTGCCACTGCTTGAACAGCATGGCTCACTCCATTGTGTCACCATGCAGCTTCCGCAGGGGGTTCTGGCATGATGCCGCTCAAAGTTGCCATGATTCAACAGAGCTGCACCGATTCCCGTGAGGACAATCTTGCCAAAACAGCACAGATGATCAGGAATGCACGCGCTTCCGGAGCAGAGCTTGTACTGCTGCAGGAATTGCACACCTCTACCTATTTTTGTCAGGTTGAGTCCCCTGCCCTGTTTGATCTTGCTGAACCGATTCCTGGTCCTTCCACCGAAACGTTTGGAAAACTGGCGGCTGAACTGGGTGTGGTGATTGTTGCGTCACTGTTCGAACGGCGTGCGGCTGGCCTGTATCATAATACAGCGGTGGTTTTTGAGAAGGATGGCTCCATTGCAGGAATCTACCGCAAGATGCACATCCCTGACGACCCCGGGTTTTATGAAAAGTTCTATTTTACTCCGGGAGACCTGGGTTTTAATCCGATCAAAACTTCCGTCGGCACCTTGGGTGTACTGGTCTGCTGGGACCAGTGGTACCCTGAAGCGGCCCGTTTGATGGCTCTGGCAGGAGCGGATCTGTTAATCTACCCGACCGCTATCGGTTGGGATCGGGATGACACATTGGAAGAGCAGCGACGACAATATGATGCCTGGGTCACGGTACAGCGGGGACACGCTATCGCAAACGGTTTGCCTGTCCTGGCGGTCAACCGGGTGGGATTTGAAGCAGCACCGCATCAAAGTGATGTTGGCATTCAGTTCTGGGGCGGCAGTTTTGCTACCGGTGCTCAGGGAGAAATTCTGGCAGAGGCATCTCAGGAAAATGAAGAGATTCTACTGGTGGAGATTGATCGTGCGAGAAGCGAACAGGTGCGCCGCATCTGGCCTTTCCTGCGTGACCGCCGAATTGATTCGTATGATGAGATATTAAAACGATTTCGGGACTGATACGATATAGTTTAGCGTTTCAGATTTTACAGGGAGGAGTTCCGTATGTCATTTAACGGTGACCTTGAACATTTTCCGCTGGTAGATGTTATTCAGCTTCTACACATGACGAATAAAACCGGAATATTGTATTTAAAATGTCCCCGTGGAGAAAGCCAACTTGTATTTCACAATGGTTTTTTTGTCAGTGCCAATCACCTGAATAACAGCGTACGCATCGGCACAGTACTGGTTGATATGAATGCGATTACCCAGGAACAACTTAATCAGGCACTGCTTGAACAAAAAGATGCGGGAAATGGCCGTAAACCGCTGATTGCCACATTGATTGAGCAGGGTACGATTGATAAGGATACCGCCTTTACTGGTCTTGAAACTTTGATCGAAATGACCATTGTTGAAGTAATGACCTGGTCAAGCGGCACCTTTTCCCTCGATGTATCAAAAGAATATGTTTCAGATGAGTATCGTTATTTCCCCGAAAAACTTCACCAGGAAATTTTGCTGAACGCGCAAGGTGTCCTGATGGAGTCACTGCGTATTTATGATGAAAAAATGCGCGATGGGACTCTGAGTAAACTGTTTTTTAGCGAAGGTGACGTAACTGAGTGTGCGACTGCCTCCACAGATTCCAGCTCCCTCGATATTACGGCCGATCTGCTCGGACTTGACGCACTGGATGCGGTTACTCTGACAATCCCTCATGTGTTTAGTGGCCTCATTGACCATAATCCGGATGATGAGCACCGACAGGTTGTCTCCCGTACGCTTCCGGAAACATCTATCGATCAGCAAGAGCTGCTGATAAACTTTCTGAGCAGCTTTTCCATTCCGGTTACTCCGGATTCAAAAGCGCCGGTTATAGCGATTATTCTCCTGACGAAAAGCGAACTGCTTTCCCACGCCGTAACAACGGTATGTAAACATAAATCACTTTTTATTTTTTCAACTGACGAAGAGACCGGACTCGATGTTGTCATCGAGCAATCACTAGGCAGAGACCTCCACCCGGTTCTTATTATTGACATCCCTCACGAGAAGGATAGTGCGCAGGCACTGACGCTTGTACGTCAAAAACACTCCACATATCCACACATTTCGATTCTGATTACCACGTGTAGCCACACCTGGCAATCCATCAGCATGGACGCTCTCTGTGCCGGCACGCGTTCAATCATTCCCCGACCCTGCAGACGCTGTCATGAAGATTCTTATATTCCTCAGATGATTTCATTTCTTTCCGGACTTGCCACATTTTTACCTTCAATTATGAGCGATCCGGCGGAGGAGGCAGGTCTTCACTTCATTTCAGCACTTAATCAGCTTAAAACTCTTACGGGACCACCGGAAATTGCGCTGGTTATGCTTCAGTTTACCGCACTCCTGTTCGAGAGGACTCTGACGTTCGTCGTTGCCAAGTCAGAATTAATAGCGGAGAAATCAATTGGCATTAGTACAGTAAAATCACTGGGGCCGACGGCTCCGCTTATGTTCCGAATTCCGCTGGATAATACTTCTATTTTTCAGGAGGTAATTGAAAAAGGGCATCTGTATTATGGGCAGCGGAATGACGCTGTACTTACCAACCTGTTGTATAAGGAGATCGGTGCGCCGCGTAGTCCACTCACGTTGATAGTTCCGTTAATCAGCAGGGGAAAAGTTATTGCGCTCACCTATGCGGATTTTGGTTCCAAGCCTGTTTCTCCGCCTCAAATCAATCTACTGGAAGCACTTGCTCAACACGCTGAGTCTGTATTGGATAACGCCCTGTATCGCAAGAGCATTGAAAAGTCGGCTTAAACGGAGATACAAAATGGACTGTAATATTTTGCATCAGATTTTAGAAATAGCATTTCAGAAAAAAGTATCCGATCTCCACTTTGAGGTTGATAATCCACCCTTTTTCAGGGGGCGGGGCCAATTGGTTCGTGCCAGAATGCCGAACCTCACAGCCGCAGATACTCAATTTATCGCCGAAACTGTTCTCACCCATAATGGTCGCCAACTGAGCAACGATCTTAAGGAATGTGACGCCTCGTATTCTCTTTCATCCGGAGGTCGGTTCAGAGTCAGTATCTTCCGCCAAAAGGGGCATTTTGGCATTGTCATGCGTGTGATTCCACCAATTATCGGGACGTTTGACGATCTGAATCTCCCACAGGTTCTGGCTGAAATTGCCCAGGCGTCCAACGGTCTGATTCTGGTAACCGGTCCAACCGGCAATGGCAAATCAACTTCGCTCGCCTCCATGATGCGATACCTCAATGAAAACTT
>CAIRND010000360.1 GCA_903879825.1 uncultured Geobacteraceae bacterium | reverse complement strand
TTTCCTGGACCAGAATTCCCGCTCAAAAGGCCAATACTCCTTCATAATATCAACAAGACCGGACATCCTTAATTTAAATCCATCCCGAAAAGCATCCTGTTCGGGGTAGGCCCTCTTCTCTTTGATGCTGAGACAAAGTTCCTGACCGAGGGTGCGGGCAGCGCCATAAAGGTTTTCTTCATCAGGAAAGGTTCTGACTCCTACAGCGGCGGATCCGATCCCTCCGACTGAGTTCGCCCCGAGGGTGTTTGCAAATCGGCTCATGTATGTCAGCACTTCCTCGTCCTCACCGCCGCCTGAAGTCTCGACCATGGCGGCATACTTTCCTTCCAGCGCCATGCAGTGGATCAGACCGTTGCAACGATCAAAGAGCGCTTTCATCTGGGCCGTGACGCTGAAAATGTAATTCGGACTGGCCAGAATAAAACCGTCACAAGCGAGCAGCTTGTCCTTGATGAGCTCATAGTCGTCATTGATATTGCAAATCCCGGTTTTATGGCAGAGATCACACGCCACACACGGCTGGACATCAAGTGTTTTCAGAGAGAGAATTTCCGTTTCAGCCTCATCAGCATCTATCCCTGACAGGACTTCTTCCAGCAGACGTCCGGTGTTACCCTGCATCCCGCGCGGGCTGCCAATGATTACGAGTATTTTCATTGCGTACCTCCTGTTATTCTGTCATTGCCCTTTTCTCGTGTTATCCACGCTATGCTGCTCGAAACGTCCAGCAGGCGCTTTTTAGAAGCGCTACAGACTAGATTTTTTTTAAGCCAGTCAAGTTCAACCTTGAGCTGGCCTATCTGGCGATATAGTTCTAAACGGTTGGTATCAAAGTTCTATACACTCAATGTTTCAGCACACGATTATGTAACTTGCTTGATTTACGGCACATATTTTCTGACGGTAGATTATTAGTATCATAATTTCATACAGCTACCAATCTTATTTATATGGAGGATATTACTTTTGGTGTAGTGTTATCAATACGAATATCTGCAATTTCAGCTGGTTACATAATGACCGAAATTAAAACAAAAACTTGGCACCTGCTGTGCAAAGTACCAATACAACAGCAATTAAATTCAACAACAATTAAAATAGGAGGATGTCATGAGAGCACTTATCACCACTATCGTAGGAACATTGGCACCGGCATCAGCATTCGCAGCAACAACAAATTTAAGTGCAGATAACAGTGGAATGTTTGTTTGGGTATTTCTTGGATTTTGCGCTTTGATAGTTGTCGCTCAGATAGTTCCAGCAGTATTACTTCTGACAGGTATGGTAAAAGGTGTTGTGTCTGTAGTGAAAGAGGAATTGGCACCGGTAACATCTAAAAGCTGATAGAGGGGGATTACATCGAATCAGAACGCAAGTAAGAGGCCACCTCGATAGGGTGGCCTTTTTGCGTGTGTGCCTCTAAGCTGTTAGCAATCATATAAATGCATCGTATAATCGTCTGCAGGTGTTTGATTTTGGTCAGTTGACGGCACCTAATATGAATACGAGTTTTTGCAAGTTTTTTTTTGCCTGAAATGTAACGTTTGAACCATCAATACTGTAACTTCAGGGGGATACGTGCTTTCCACAAAACATGTGGATAACTCTGTTGATACTGTGGATAAGTTTCATAAATGTCACATATAAACTGGTACTTTAACGGTTTGCATAGTGAATGAGCATGATACGTAACTAGCTGTAATATAGTGTCAATAGTTATTTTATCCCGTATACAATTATATCTGAAATAGCTTAATATCCAATATGTTAAAAAATAGGCACCTTTTCAGTAACTACTGAAAAACAAGACAATTCACACTGGTGACTACAAATAAAAATGTACAGAGGGAAATTTTAGAAATGTTCATGTACGTTGATCTCAGCTATCAATGGATTCGCAGCCTTTCTATCCTTTTCACTTGCCGGGTAATTCAAAACAGAAGCGATAATAATAAGTACTCATTGTGAAGAGAGGCTACGTGCCGTAACAAAGATTCCGGGCCAGACTCTCTATATGGCGGTTATCTGTTCCGCAGCAACCGCCAAGCACCTTCATCCCCAGTTCTCGGTGAAGTGCCGCTACGCTCCTGCCGAATATTTCTGGTTCCTCTTCCACCAGTTCCAAGCTGCCATCCAGTTCATCAGGACTGAGAGAGGCAGTATTGGCCAACAGACCAACGACCCGTTCCCTGACGATCGGGGATGAGTTAGTTTCATGAAGCATGGCACGGTGAAAGACCGAGGCATGAGTACAGTTGATCAGAAACGCTTGTGGACGTGGTGACACTGATGTATCGATTGAATTAATTGCATCACTCAGTGGCGTTCCATCCAGTAGCGTCCCCTCAGGGCGGATGACAAAACTGATCATGTAGGGAAGACCTGTTGCTGCTTGAGCTCGTGCCAGCCCAATGGCTTCACTGAGAGCAGGGAGGGTGGACGCCAACAGGAAGTCTACTCCGGCTGTAGCGAGTGCATCCGCCTGCCAGGCATGGAATTTTGCGGCATCCCTTTCAAGCATTGCCTCTTCCGGTTTGTAGGCATCACCGCGACAACTCATCAACCCGCAGATCGCAACCTTTCGGGAGTAGTCCCCGTATTTGTCGCGCAGATCGGCCAGAAAGCGGAAGTTGTCACCATTAATGTCGCGGCTTGCCAGCCCTGCCGCTGCACTGCGCTCCTTTCCCGCTCGCCATGTAGGTGTCGAGAGTAACAGTGGGAGATTGTAGCGCCTACCGATTTCCAGGTATTGACGACAGATGGTCTCCAGGGCGGATCGCCCCGCATCCTGATAGATTAAAGCAGAATTTACAACATGTTCATCAAGATGAACGTCTTTTGATCGCCGTAAGCGTTCGATGACAGCTCCTTCACCAAGGATCACTGGTGAAGCTGAAAACAGTTCCTGAAATGTTATACTTGTTCTCTTTAGCATCGAGTTTTCCCCTTGTGAACGTTTGATGAGCCCTGATCCAGTTCGTTTAATTGGACTCGTCGGCTCAGCTAAATTGCTATTCACACCTATATTCTGCTCTCTGCTTATTATTTGGCCTAACCTGCCTGATGTTCCTGCATTCCATACCGGGGCGGAACTTTGATAAACTGGGCCAAGACGAGTGATACTATTATCGGTTTTGAGCGATTTTCTTATTTGCATACCGGGGAAATAATGCTTGATGTCGCCAGGCACTCTGCATTGAAAGTAATACAGATTGCCCCGTAATACAAGGTGGGTATAACGCATAAAGGCTTACTCCTGTACCTCAGTTTGAGGTCAATTGGAAGTAAGCCTTAAAAAAATAACTGCGATATCGTGCAGTTGCGAATAATTTGGGGTGGCTGGAGGGTATCGAACCCTCGCATATGCGAGTCACAGTCGCACGTGTTAACCGCTTCACCACAGCCACCATATTAAGAGGTGATTTAATAGCCTGGATAGCACTTGTAAGTCAAGTTTTTTTTGATCCCGAACCGTTAAGCATCCGAATATTTTTTTGCAATTTCCGATATTCGTCATCTGTCAACCTACGGTCATGATAGATCGCTCCGGCATATATAGTGACAAATTCAGAAATTGTGCTGTTATTCGCGGCACAAGCAATCTCAAACAGACCGACTCCTCTCTGAATGCCATACTCATGCTCCACCACACTCAGGAAACGAGAGAGGATACGCTGCTCACGGGGGCAGAAAACCAGCGCGCGCCTGGCAATAAAGTACAGAACGGCACACAGCAATCCGCCTATAAAATATGGCAGAGAACTACGTATGATTCCAGCCGGACTTATACCCTGTAATCGAGAACCGACGCTGCGGGCAACATTCATCTGTTGCTCAAAGTCGTATATGATAACAGACCGGTTCCACGAATGATTTAATGAATCAAGAGCCATATTAATACGAAATTTCAAACTTCGAGGACTGGAAACGGTCCATACTTCTGCAGCGTTAAAAGCAAAGCTACTGGGATCTATCCTCATCCAACCGATCTTATCGACATACGCTTCCACCCAAACGTGAGCTTTTTCGTCACTCACAAGGTAATACCCTCCCAACTCATTATATTCACCCCCGAGATAACCGCCAACCAAACGGCATGGAACACCGGCAGCGCGGAGCAACAGGGCAAATGCAGAAGCGAAAAATTCGCAATGTCCCTGTTTTTTATCGAAGATAAATTGTTCAACGGCCTTGTCCCCAGTGGCCAGATCTTTCGTTGAATAGCGGTAACTTCCGTTTCGAAAATAGTTTTCCAGAAATGCAATTCTGGAACGGTCATCTTTTCCGCTGAGGACAATTTCTGAGGCGAGATCCTTTACACGCGCCGAAAGGTGGTCCGGCATCTGTAGATAAAATATCCTGTTTGCATAATTCCGCTGCGTAACCTGTCCGCGCGTGTATGAATCGGCGCGGTAACTCTCACGTTTTCCGGTAGCGCCTATACGCTCAAAGACTCCATCCGGTGAACGCTTAACACGCGGTAGAGCAATAGCAACCGGTCGATCAAGCGATATCAGGGTTCTGGTCGTAGATGGTTCAGGATAGATGACCTGCGTAACCGTCTGACGGCTGATTTCAAGCTGTTCAGCCGGTACCTGAGCGGTGCGGGTCCATTTTATCCCGTCTGTCCGGTTGAACACGGTTCCGCGCCAGTACAGCTGATTTTGTGTCTGACGTGGCATTTCAGCTCGAAATGCGAGCGAGCGTGATTCAGCAATGCTGTTTTGACTACCCGGGTCTACCGTATCTGAATACCCCGTCGCACGTGTTGCCTTGGGATTAAGAAAATGCCAGAGCGGAATTTGGGTGCGCGGCATGATCGGAAAAAAAATTACGAGTAGTGGAACAGCGAGGACAGGCATCATCAGGGCATAAAACATAATTCTTTTAAGTTCCGCCACTGTCACCATCATGGCGTTATCCTGATTTTGAAATGTCAGTAACACCAGGGCGAGAGCAACCATAAAAATCAGTATTCCGAGGTAGACTAAAAAAATCGGACTGAGATCAAACAGCGATGATGAGGCAAGGCAAAATAGAGAAAGTGCGTAAATTTGCAAACTATGACGTACGTTTTTTTCACCACTCAGCCTGACGGACAGCATGATAGCCAGTACACTAATTACCGGCTGAACCGGGTTGGTGCGATCGAATTGGAAAGCATAAAACAGAAAAACGGGGACAACGAGAACATTCTGTATCCAGGGTTTTAGCGGCCAACTCCCCCTGCGGTCCTGCAGCAATCCTGACAGAAGTCCAACGACCAGAATCATGCGGGGAAATGTCGTCAGCCAGGGGAAGAGCGGAATCATCCCACAGAGACCTATGACATAGGTCAATAGAGCTGTCAGTGATCTAATTCTTACCATACAGAGCCAATTCCTTTAAGAGCATCAGACCATGATGTTTGCCCATTCCTGTTGAAAGAATACGACCACCAAGCAACATGCCGACCGGACGTCCGCGCACCCAGCGTTGGATCAGCCAGGCCGCCTGGGACAATCGGTCTTCCACCCCCGCCCCAGACAACGCAACCAGATCAATCACCAGTGGGGTAACAACACTTCGTCCAAAACCCTTTACGAGAAGATCGTTACTGCGGGCTGAATGTTTCCAATGAATCATCCGAAGCGGTTCTGAGCCGGAATACGGATATATCCGTTCCAATTCACCACTTATACCTCGATTACGTTGCCGTCCAGCTCCAGTAACAGGTGCATCATCGCCACTTCCGATTAAATCAGCAACA
>CAIRND010000359.1 GCA_903879825.1 uncultured Geobacteraceae bacterium | reverse complement strand
CTGAAGATGGTTGCCAGAGCCGGCGTCGGCATCGACAACGTTGACGTTGATTATGCCAGCTCCAAAGGGGTCATCGTTGTTAATGCACCTTTTGGTAACACCAACAGCGCCGCTGAACACACAATGGCACTGCTGCTTTCTTTTTGTCGCAATGTGCCAATTGCCAATAACAGCCTGAAAGCCGGCGAATGGAAACGCGCCCCCTTTACCGGATACGAACTAAAAGGCAAAGTGGCCGGAGTCATCGGCATCGGCAAAGTCGGCGGACGTGTCGTCTCCCGCCTCAAGGCCTTTGAATGTGAGGTACTGGCCTGTGATCCGTATATCTCCGTCAAGCGGGCCCACGACCTGGGAGTCAAGCTGGTTTCTCATGACGAAATCTACAACAATTGCGATATTATCACCGTCCACACCCCGCTCAACGAAGAGACAAAAGGGATGATCGGCGCCCGTGAATTCGGCCTGATGAAAAGCGGCGTAATCGTTCTCAATGTGGCACGCGGCGGTATTATCGAAGAGCAGGCCATGCTTGACAATTTAAACTCCGGCAAAGTGCTCGGCGGCGGATTTGACGTCTGGAGCCAGGAACCTCCTGCCACCGAAACACTCACTCAGCTGATCGCCCATAAAGGCCTGGTGGTCACTCCTCACCTCGGCGCCAACACCTTCGAAGCACAAGTCAACGTTGCCATTGATGTCTCAAAAGAGATCATCAACTATCTGGATGACAAGCCACTCGAAAATGCAGTCAACATTCCCCGTTTTGACATGGCACTCATGGATCAGATGCGGCCATTCCTCAATTTGATGAGCGTCATCTGCGATTTCGGCGTTCAGCTTGTTGACACCAATATGGAAAAGATCACCTTCGGTTTCAGCGGAGCAATTGCCCATTATGACTGTTCACCACTTGCCGTATGCGGCCTCTCAGCCATCCTGAACCACACGCTTGATCAGGATGTCAACATGGTTAACGCCAGTCTGATTGCAGAGCAGATGGGTATCGTCGTAGAAGAGACCAAATCGACACAGACTGATGGTTTCTCCAATATCATCACCGTCATCATCGAAGGTCAGGGAAAACGGAGACTGGTTGCCGGCACCCTTTTTGAAGGCCAACCGCGCATCATCCGCCTGCGCAACTACACCATGGACTTTGCTCCCGACGAGCACATGCTGCTGCTCAACTACGCAGATCGTCCCGGAATGATTGGGAAAATCGGTACTATCATGGGACAGCACGACATCAACATCGCTTCAATGAATCTTGGTCGCAGCCAGCAAAAAGGCGAGGCAATGGTAATTTTGTCACTCGATTCGCCCGTACCCGCACCTGTTGTCACTGAACTACAGAGTGCAACCGATGCATCCTTCATCAAAGCTCTTAAAATGAGAAATGGCGCCTGCTCCCGTAACTGCGGCTGCGGCGTATAAATTTCCATGCAATTTCCGCATATTGACCCTGTATTCCTCAGCATCGGCCCGCTCCAGTTTCGCTGGTACGGGCTGATGTACGTGCTCTCCTTTATCGCCACCTATTTCATCATCCGCTCAGAAGTCACGCGCAAAAAACTGCCCCTGACAAAAGACGATGTTGCTGATCTGGTATTTTACGGTGCTATGGGTGTGGTACTTGGTGGACGTGTCGGTTACATTCTGTTTTACAACCTCGCTTTTTACCTGTCCAACCCACTTAAACTGCTGGCCGTATGGGAAGGAGGTATGTCGTTCCATGGCGGTTTTCTGGGTGTCATGCTCGCTTTTCTGCTCTACGCACGGCGCAAGAAGATTCCGTATCTGACCCTGATTGATATGGCGGCGCTGTGCGCACCGGTCGGGCTTGGTCTGGGAAGAATTGGCAACTTTATCAACGGGGAACTATACGGCAGAGCAACTGACGCACCGTGGGGAATTATCTTTCCGGGCAGTGATGGCGTTCCGCGCCACCCGTCACAACTCTACGAAGCTTTTCTGGAAGGAGTTGTGCTGTTTTTTATCGTACGCATTGTTTCTAAAACCAGTCGGGCCAACGGCGTGACAACCTGCGCCGCCATTGCCGGTTATGGCCTGTTCAGGTTCATGGTTGAATTTGTTCGCCAGCCTGACTCCCAGCTTGGGCTGTTCTTCGGGCAGATTTCCATGGGGCAGATGCTCAGCCTGCCGATGTTTATTATCGGGATATCGGCAGCAGTAATACTGACACGCCGTCAGGCGTAGCAGCCGTAAATTGATGACACGCCGTAGGGGCAATTCATGAATTGCCCCTACACAAAAACCAACCAGGAGGATTACCACTATGATCAGTAAAAAAATGTCAGAATCGCTTAACACCCACATGAATCTCGAGCTTTTCTCCGCTCACCAGTACCTTGTCATGTCCTCCTGCGCCAACGAGATGGGACTAAAAGGGGCCGCTAACTGGTTTTTCGTCCAGTATCGTGAAGAGATGATTCACTTCATGAAGTTTTATACCTACCTGACCGATCAGGGCGTGGTAGTTTCCATCCCCGCCAGTAAAGCGATACCGAATAAATATAAATCCCTACTCGAACTGGTGCAGAAGACTCTTGGCCACGAGCAGATGATAACCTCCTGCATTAACAACCTGAGCGAACAGGCGGTCCAGGAAAAGGATCATGCCACCCAGATTTTTCTGCAATGGTTTATTACCGAGCAGATTGAAGAAGAAAACAATGATCGCGATCTGATTGCCAAGCTGAAACTCGTTG
>CAIRND010000358.1 GCA_903879825.1 uncultured Geobacteraceae bacterium | reverse complement strand
GAGCGGCTTTTCCAGATAATGAAAGGCCCCCATTCTCATGGCTTCCACGGCCGTATCAACGGAGCCATGGGCTGTCATCATGATGATACATTGCTGCGGGTCATCGGCCAAAACCTTTTTAAGTAGGTCAAGTCCGTTCTGCCCCTGCATTTGAAGGTCAGTCATTATCAGGTCAAACTCGCGTTTTTCAAGCTGTTCCAGTGCTTCACGAACACCGGGAACGTCAACCACGTCATAGTTCTCTTTTTTCAGAATCAGGCTGAGAATATCCCGCTGGCCTTTTTCGTCGTCAACTATCAGTATGCTGCCCTTGTTTTTCATAGTTTCCTCGATTGAAATCCCCCTCAGTCCCCCTTTCTTAAAGGGGGAAGCTAAAAACGTACCCCTTATGCGTATAGATGGAAGCTAAAGTGCCGCCTCTCTATGGCAGAAGGGGAATAATAAGTTCCCCACTTTATGCAAGGGGGGGCAGGGGGGATTTGTTTCTCATGTTTCTACCGGTTTCAGTGGGAGCAACACCGTAATGGTGGTGCCACTTCCGACCGTACTTTCAACGAGTATCTCGCCGCCATGCTCTTTGATGATCCGTTCTGTAATGGCCAGCCCCAGGCCGATACCGACATCCTTGGTGGTGAAATAAGGCTGAAATATTTTGCTGATGTCCTCCGGTGCAATACCACTGCCCTGATCGCTGAAGGTCAGCATCACCCGATCTTCCCCGCAAATCGCCCCGAGAATAATCGTGCCTCCATCCGGCATGGCTTGGGAGGCATTAGTAACGAAGTTAAGAATGCAGTTACGGAACAGTTCGCCATCGATCCACAGTGTTGGAAGGTCTGAAGGGATCTGTTGAATGACTGTTATCTTCTGTTCCGTTAACCGATCCTGCAGAACCGGCAACACTTTTGCCAGCAGCACAGGGTACATAACCTGTGTTCGCCGCAACTTGAGTGGCCTTCCATAGTTCATGAAATTTACCACCATGTAATTTGCACGACGCACCTCTTCCTTAATCTTGTTCGTCAGTTCCTCCAGTTCGGCATGTTTGTCGCCGCTACAGGGAAGCAACTCGGTTCTGAGGTGGTCAATCGCCAGGCTGATGTAGTTGAGCGGATTGCGTATTTCGTGAGCAATGCCGGAGGCCAGTTGTCCGACACGCGAGAGGTGCTCAGCTTCGTAGAGGCGTTTTTCCAGCGCTTCACGCTCGCGAAGCTTTTCAACCATATTGTTGAAACCCTCTGCCATTTCCCCGATCTCGTCGTCACTGTCAACCGGAATAGTTACCGACAAGTCACCGGCCGAGACGCGCTTAAAATCCTCCACCAGGTTTTTGATCGGGGTGGTATAGCGGCGGGCAAGAAAAATGGTCAGGGCTATGCCGACAGTGAAAACCATGCCGGTAGCAAAGAGGCGGCGGATGAAGTTAGCGCGTTGAATATCCCGTATATTATCCAGCAGCATGTTGATCTGGACATAGCCTAACTGCTCGTCCCCGACTATAACCGGCACCACCACTTCATACGGCTTTTGGGAGAGAACCGCGCCGCCAATAGGCCGCTGTACCGCATGAACCCCCTTCTCCAACTTTTTAAGCTCACGCTTCTTGCCGATTTTTTCAGGATCGGAGGAGTCGATAATCTCCCCCTCCGTATTGATGATGTTGATCTCGTTAATGCCCTTTTCACGAGCCTTGGTCAGATAATCAGTCAAACGTGACGTCTCGGCATTAGAGGTGAGATCCTCAATACTCATCTGGATCGCCTTCGATATCTCCTGAGAGCTTTCCTGAATTTCATTCACCAGCGCGTCCTGAGCAAACTGATTAAGAATGAAAAGGGTCAGCATCGCCAGAACCAGCAAGGAGAGCATGATGATGATCAGTTTGGCATTAAGTTTCATGGGCGTCTGCTTACTCCACCATCTCGCCGATCAGATCATAATCTGATGAGTCAGTGATTTTGAGGGTAACAATATCACCGATATCAGCATTCCCGGAGGTGATATACACCTGGCCGTCGATGTCGGGCGCCTGACGGGATGAGCGTCCTTTGAGCAACAATTCAGTCTCCTCGCTGTACCCTTCCACGATAACCTGCTCGGTTGTGCCGATCAGGGCGCGGTTGTGCTTAAAGGAAAGCCGCGCCTGGGCACGCATCAGTTTACGATAGCGCTCACGTTTCACACGTTCAGACACCTGCTCCGGCATCTCTGCTGCCGGGGTCCCCTCTTCTCTGGAGTAACAGAATACTCCGAGGCGATCAAAGCGGGTCTGTTCAATAAAATGGGTCAGAGTAGTAAAGTCATCGAGAGTCTCACCCGGAAAGCCGACAATTAACGATGTTCGCAATGCTATATCGGGGATTTCACTGCGCAGCTT